>DASVRK010000120.1:0-8383 GCA_036388655.1 Allosphingosinicella sp.
CGACCGCCGTGGCTCGCGGCGATTTGTCCAAGAAGATCACTGTCGACGTGAAGGGCGAAATCCTTGCCCTCAAGGACACGATCAACGTCATGGTCGATCAGTTGAACGGCTTCGCTTCCGAAGTGACCCGCGTTGCGCGCGAAGTCGGTACCGAGGGCAAATTGGGCGGCCAGGCGCAGGTGCCCGGCGTGGGCGGCACGTGGAAGGACCTCACGGACAACGTCAACCTGATGGCGACCAACCTCACCAACCAGGTGCGCGGCATCGCCGACGTGGTGACCGCGGTTGCGCAGGGCAACCTCAAGCGCAAGCTGCAGGTCGACGCCAAGGGCGAGATCGCGGCGCTGGCGGAGACGATCAACTTCATGATCGACACGCTTTCGACCTTCGGCGACCAGGTGACCAACATGGCCCGCGAAGTCGGTATCGAAGGGCGTCTGGGCGGACAGGCCAAGGTGCCGGGCGCCGCCGGCCTGTGGCGCGACCTTACCGACAACGTGAACCAGCTGGCCGCGAACCTCACGAACCAGGTGCGGTCGATCGCCGACGTGGCGACCGCCGTGACCAAGGGCGACCTCACCCGCTCGATCGCGGTGGAAGCCTCGGGCGAGATGGCGGCGCTGAAAGACAACATCAACGAGATGATCCGCAACTTGAAGGAGCAGACCCTCAAGAATGCGGAGCAGGATTGGCTCAAGACCAACCTCGCCCGCTTCTCGCGGATGCTGCAGGGCGAGCGCGACCTCGCCACCGTCTCGAACCTCATCATGTCGGAGCTCGCGCCGCTGGTGAACGCGCAATACGGCGTGTTCTACGTGACCAAGCGCGAGGAGGACGAGACCGTGCTCGAGCTCGCCGCCAGCTACGGCGCCGAAAGCCGCGACCAGCTCAAGCCCGTCTTCAAGCTGCGCGAAGGGCTGGTCGGCCAGGCCGCCGCCGACAAGCGCGGCATATTGCTCGAGAACATCCCGGGCGAGTTCATCCGCATCGGCTCTGGCCTCGGCCACGCGCCGCCGGCCAACATCAACATCATGCCGGCCTTGTTCGAGGACGACGTCAAGGCGGTGATCGAGCTCGCCTCGTTCAGCGAGTTCAACGAGACCCACCAGAGCTTCCTCGACCAGCTGATGGAATCGGTCGGCATCGTGCTCAACACCATCGCCGCCACCATGCGCACCGAGGGCCTCTTGAAGCAGTCGCAGCTGCTCACCCAGGAGCTGCAGGCGCGCCAGACCGAGCTCACCACCAAGCAGGAAGAGCTGCACGCCACCAACGAGGAGCTGCAGGAGAAAGCGCAGCTGCTCGAGAATGAGAAGAAGCAGGTCGAGGCGAAGAATTTCGAGATCGAGATGGCCCGCCGCGCGGTCGAGGAGAAGGCCGAGCAGCTGGCGCTCACCTCCAAATACAAGTCGGAATTCCTCGCCAACATGTCCCACGAGCTGCGGACGCCCTTGAACTCGCTGCTGATCCTGTCGAAGCTGCTGGCCGAC
Source organism: Allosphingosinicella sp. (assembly GCA_036388655.1). Taxonomy (GTDB): domain Bacteria; phylum Pseudomonadota; class Alphaproteobacteria; order Sphingomonadales; family Sphingomonadaceae; genus Allosphingosinicella. The sequence continues at coordinate 1,491 of DASVRK010000120.1, forward strand.
AATCCGCAGGGCAACCTCAACGAGAAGCAGACCGAGTTCGCCCGCACCATCCACTCGGCGGGCTCGGACCTGCTGTCGCTGATCAACGACATCCTCGACCTTTCCAAGATCGAATCGGGCACGGTGTCGATCGAGGTCGGCGACATGCCGATGTCGAGCCTGCGCCAGCATATGGAGCGCACCTTCCGCCAGCTCGCCGCCGACAAGGGGCTGGTGTTCGACGTCGAGTTCGATCCCGCGCTGCCGCCGGCGATCCGCACCGACGAAAAAAGGCTCCAGCAGGTCGTGCTCAACCTCCTGTCAAACGCTTTCAAATTCACGTCGCAGGGCGGCGTCACGCTGGCGGTGCGCTGCGTCGGCGGCGGCTGGAGCACCAACCATCCGGTGCTGAAGAATGCCGACCGGGCGATCGCCATCGCCGTCACCGACACCGGCATCGGCATCCCCGAGGACAAGCAGAAACTGATCTTCGAGGCGTTCCAGCAGGCCGACGGCACCACCAGCCGCAAATTTGGCGGCACCGGCCTCGGCCTGTCGATCAGCCGCGAGATTGCGCGCCTGCTCGGCGGCGAGCTCCAGGTTCGGTCGCGGCCGGGCGAAGGCTCGACCTTCACCTTGTTCGTCCCGCTCCAGGCCGGCGCTGCCGCGCCCGCCGCGACGACCTCGGCCCAGCCACGCTACGACAATAGCGGCGCGATGGTGCCGAGCGCGCTTCCGGCCGGTGCCGAAGTAGTCGACGACCGCGACAATCTCGGCACCGATGCGTTCGTGCTGATCGTCGAGGATGACGTCACCTTCGCCTCGATCCTGCTCGATCTCGCTCGCGACGCCGGCCTCAAGGGGGTGATCTCCACCGCCGGCGCCGGCACGCTGGCGCTGGCGCGCAAGCTCCAGCCCGACGCGATCACGCTCGATCTCGGCCTCAGCGACATTGACGGATTCGTGCTGCTCGATCTGCTGAAGCACGACCCCCAAACCCGGCACCTTCCGATCCACGTCATCTCGGGCGCCGACGAAGTCGCTTCGGTGCTCGGCATGGGCGCGTTCGGGGTCACTGCGAAGCCGGCCGACCATGAGGAGCTGAGCCAGGTATTCGCCTCGATCCACGGCCACATCCAACGCGCCGAGCGGCGGGTGCTGGTGATCGGCGGCGATGCGGCGGACCGCAAGGCGATCGGCGCCGCCATCGCCGACCCGCTCGCCGAGGTGCAGAGCGCGGCCAGCCTCGCCAAGTCCAAGGCCAAGCTCAATCTCGCCCAGTTCGACGTGGTGGTCGTCGCCGGCGGCGAGAAGCCGGAGGCGAGCCGCGAGATCATCGCGCTGGCTGACGGCGGCGGCAACGCGGCGGTGCTGGTGGTCTGCAAGGGCGACGAGCATCATGCGACCAGCAAGGCGCTCCACCGGCTCGTTGACACTCACGATGTATCGGTCGTGCACAGCCTCGAAGGCCTGCCGGCGGCGCTCGGCCCGGTGCTTCGGCGCGGCAGCGGCCCGATCAACGACAATGACGCCCCGGTCCGCACCCGCGAGGTGCCGGAGCTGGCCGGCGCCAAGATCCTGATCGTGGACGACGACATCCGCAACATCTACTCGCTGACCAGCGTGCTCGAGAGCTATGACGTTGAAGTGCTCCACGCCGAGCGCGGCCGCGACGGCATCCTGATCCTCGAACAGACGCCGGGCATCGACATCGCGCTGATCGACATCATGATGCCGGAGATGGACGGCTACGAGACCATGCAGCAGATCCGCGCCCGTCCGGCGCTCGCCAACATGCCGCTCGTGGCCGTCACCGCCAAGGCGATGCGCGGCGACCGCCAGAAGTGCCTCGACGCAGGCGCGTCGGATTACATCGCCAAGCCGGTTGACATCGAGCTGCTGCTCGCGCTCCTGCGGGTCTGGGTGCAGCGTGCGCGGGGCCGGGCGGCGGCCGGGCGGCCGGCGCTGACGCAGACGGCGGCGGAATGAACGGGTGAGCATACAACAGCCGATGAGGAGGGGCATGGCCGCGGCGGCCCCGCTGAAGGCGCTGGAGGAGGTGGCGCCCGACGTCGAGCGGGCGCGCGTGCTCGTCGTCGACGATGACGAGCGCAATCTGCTCGCCATCCAGACGGTGATCGAGGACGAGGCCGACGTGGTCGTCGCCCGCTCGGGCGAGGAGGCGCTGCGCCACCTGCTCAAGGGCGAGTTCGCGGTAATCCTGCTCGACGTCTACATGCCGGGCATGGACGGCTACGAAACCGCCCAGATCATCCGCTCGCGCGAGCAGACCAAGCGCATCCCGATCGTCTTCCTGTCGGCGGTCAACAAGGAGACCGAGCATCTGATCCGCGGCTATTCGATGGGTGCGGTCGATTACGTGTTCAAGCCGGTCGAGCCGGTCGTCCTGCGCTCGAAGGTCGCCGTGTTCGTCGACCTGTTCCAGATGACGCGCGAGATCCAGCGCAAGGCGCGGCAGGAGCAGGCTTTGCTCGACGCCAATTTGCGCGCCAATGCCGAGCGGCTGCGGGTCGAGCAGGAGCTTCGGCTCGCTCAGCAGCGCCAGGCGGCGATCATCGAATCGCTGCCGATCATCCTCTATCTCGAGCCGCTCGACGTCAGCCCGCGCGTACCCGCCTTCGTCAGCGGCAATTTCGAGGCGGTGACCGGCTATGATTTCGATCACGTCCTGAAGCACCCCAACCTGTGGGCCGATCAGCTCCACGACGACGACCGCGAGCGCGTGCTCGCCGCGCTCGCCGCCCGCACCGAGACCGGCGCCTTCTCGGTCGAATATCGCTGGCGCTGCGCCGACGGCAACTACAAGCATTTCCTGGACCAGACCGTGCTCTTGAGGGACGCGAACGGCACTCCCGTCGAGTTCGCCGGCACGCTGATGGACGTCACCGACCGCAAGCTGCTCGAGAACCAGCTGATCCACAGTCAGAAGATGGACGCGGTGGGCAAGCTCACCGGCGGCATCGCGCACGATTTCAACAATCTGCTCGCCGCCGTGCTCGGCGGGCTCGGCCTGATCGAGCGCCGCGTCGCGCTGACCGAGGACCAGCGCAAGATCATGACCATGACGCGCCATGCCGCCGAGCAGGGCTCGGAGCTGGTCGGCCGGCTGCTCGCCTTCGCCCGCCGCCAGAAGCTCGAACCGGCGCGGATCGAGCTTTCCAAGCTTTCCGCCACCGTCACCGACCTGCTCGCGCACACGCTCGGCGGCCTCGTCCAGCTCCACTGGCAGATCGACGACGACCTGTGGCGCGCTTATGCCGACGAAACCCAGCTCGAGCTGGGGCTGATGAACCTCATCATCAACGCCCGCGACGCCATGCCCGACGGCGGCACGATCCGAGTGACCGGCAGCAATGTCGAGGTCAATGCCGAGGGCGAGCTCGGGGTGCCGCCAGGCCAATATGTCGTGCTCGCCGTCACCGACCAGGGCTGCGGCATCGCCCCCGACATACTCGAACAGGTGATGGAGCCGTTCTTCACCACCAAGGATGTCGGCAAGGGCACCGGGCTCGGCCTCTCGATGGTCTACGGTTTCGCCAAGCAATCGGGCGGCGCGATCCGCATCGACAGCAAGGTGGGCGAGGGCACCCGGGTCGAGATCTGGCTGCCGCGCGCACCGGCGGCATTGCCGGGCGAGGCCGCCGCGAGATCCGCCGAGGGAGTTGCCGAGCCGCTAACGCCGGCCGGCCCGCTTAGCATCCTGCTGGTCGACGACCATGCCGGAGTGCGCGCGACCACGGCGGCGATGCTCGAGGATCTCGGGCATGAGGTCAGCCAGTCGGCCAGCGGCGCCGAATTGCTAGCGACGCTCGCCGAGGACCCCGACGGCTTCGACGTCATCGTCAGCGATTATGCGATGCCGCTCGTGTCCGGCGCCGACGTCATCCGCCGCGCGCGCGAGATCGTCCCCGGCATGCCCGGCATCATCATCACCGGCTATGCCGACATCCAGTCGATCTCGAAGCGCCCCGAAGACGTCACCGTCCTCACCAAGCCCTTCACCCCCGACCAGCTCGCCGCCGCCCTCCGCGCCATCGCGCTGCGCGACAGAGCTGCCTGAAGGTCAAGCACCGGCGGGGGTGACGTCATTCCAGCGAAAGCTGGAATCTCCCTTCTTCTTTCCCGGCTCCCAAAGAAGTGAGATGCCAGCTTTCGCTGGCATGACGACGCTCTCTCGCTGGCATGACGCTTCAGCCGACCCGCTCACGACATCGGGTTGGCGGGCGGGACCGGATCCTCGGGGAGCGGGATGAACTCGTCATGGTCGAGGTCGGGGAGCTTCATGCGGCCGGCGCGCCAGTCGGCCTTGGCCTGCTCGATCCGCTCCTTGGACGACGACACGAAATTCCACTCGATATAGCGCGGCCCGACCGGCTCGCCGCCGAGCAGCATCACCGTCGCCGGCCCCTCGGCCGTGATCGTCGCCGGCTGGCCCGGCGCGAACACGATCATGCGGCCGTCGGCGAACCGCTGGCCGTCGACCGCGACGACCCCTTCGACGATATAGGCGGCGCGCTCGCTATACTCGTCCGGAACCTCCGCCCGCGCCCCGTCGGCAAGATCGAGGTGGACGTAGAAGATCGGCGAGAAGGTCGGCACCCGCGCCGCCTGGCCATAAGCCTTGCCGACGATGATCCGCGCCGTAACGCCCGCATCCTCGATCAGCGGCAGGTCGGCCGCTTCATGGTGGCTGAAGCTGGGGTCGGTCTCCTCGTCGGCTTCGGGCAGCGCCACCCAGGCCTGCAGCCCGTGCAGCCGGTCGCCGACCGCGCGGCCTTTCTCGAACCGCTCGCTATGGGTGATGCCGCTGCCGGCGGTCATCCAGTTGACCTCGGCCGGGCGGATCGCCTGTTCGATGCCGAGGCTGTCGCGGTGGATGATCTCGCCGGTCAGCAAATAGGTGACGGTCGACAGGCCGATATGGGGGTGCGGCCGCACGTCGGCGGAGCGCGGCAGGCCCGGCGCGAAGTCGGCCGGTCCCATATGGTCGAAGAAGACGAATGGCCCCACCATCCGCCGCCGCGCATAGGGCAGCACCCGCCCGACCTCGAACCCGCCCAGGTCCTTGCGCCGCGGCTCGATGACGAGGTCGATCATATATTCTCCAATCCCTGTTGCGAATGGACATAGGCCGGATCGAGCAGCTCGCGGTCCTCCGGATGGCGCTCGATATAGCGGGCGACGAACGGGCAGGCCGGCACCACCTTGCCGCCCGCCTCGCGCACCGCGGCGAGGCCGGCGCGCACCAGCTCGGTGCCGATGCCATGGCCTTCGAGCGCCGGCGGCACGACCGTGTGGGTGAAGATGATGGTCTCGCCCTCGCGCTCATATTCCGCATAAGCGACCTCGTCGCCCTGCTTCAGCTCGAAGCGCTGCTCTTCGCGATTGTGCACCACTTCGCTGGCCATCGACGCCTCCGTTCGCCCGCCCGGCCGCACTAATGCCGCGCCGGGCGCCGCCGTCAAGCGCCTAGGCGGCGATCGGGGGTTCGCGGCGGCGGAGCGGGCTGGTAGGCGCGTCGCGTCCCGATTTCACCGCCGGAGCTGCAAACATGGCCGAAACTTTCGTCGCCGGATTCGATCTCGGCGCCTTCGTCCGCGCCGTCTTGGCCGAGGATCTGGGGGAGGGGGGCGACGTCACCTCCGCCGCTACCATCCCGGCCGATGCCCGGCTCGAGGCGGTGATGGCGACGCGCGAGCCGGTGACGGTAGCCGGCCTCGCGCTGGCCGCTTCCTTTTTCCGCGCGCTCGACCCGGCGGTCATGGCCGAGCCGCTGGTGGAGGAGGGCGCCTTGGTGCCGGCCGGAGCCGAGCTGATGCACCTCTCCGGCAACGCCCGCGCAATGCTGGCGGCCGAGCGGTCGGCATTGAACAGCCTCCAGCATCTCACCGGCATCGCCACCATAACCCGCGCTTATGCCGACGCCATCGCTGGCACCGGCTGCATCTTGCTCGACACGCGCAAGACTATCCCGGGCCTTCGCGTGCTCGAAAAATATGCCACCCGCATGGGCGGCGCGCAGAACCACCGCATGCGTCTCGACGACGGTGTGCTGATCAAGGACAATCACGTCGCCGTCGCTGGCGGCGTGGCCGCGGCGGTGCGCGCCGCCAAGGCCGCGGGGCTCACGCTCCCCGTCCAGGTCGAGGTCGACCAGATCGAGCAGATCGAGCCCGCGCTCGCCGCCGGCGCGGATCGGCTGCTGCTCGACAACATGCCGCCGGCGATCCTGCGCAAGGCGGTCGCTCTGATCGCCGGCCGCGTGCCCACCGAAGCGTCGGGCGGGGTCCGGCTCGACACCATCCGCGCCATCGCCGAAACCGGGGTCACCTATGTCTCCGTCGGCCGCATCACCCAGTCGGCGCCCGCCGCCGATATCGGCCTCGACTATCGCCGGCCTCGCGCGCAATGAAAAAGATGGTTGATTATTAGAGGTTTATTGACCGCCGACTATCGGCGGCGTAAATCAACTCTCATCGGGAAGGCGCGACTCCGGGCGCCTGGGGACAGTGGGGGGGCGAAATGGCTACCAACGGCAACGACACGGTTAACGGCACCACCGGCAACGACATCTTGAAGGGCCTGGGCGGCGACGACATTCTGAACGGCCTCGACGGCAACGACACTTTGAACGGCGGCGCCGGCATCGACGCCATGCGCGGCGGCAACGGCAACGACATCTACATCGTTGACACGATCGGCGACAAGGCGATCGAGACCAGCGCCAACACCCACACGCCGGGCGGCCGCGACCTCGTCAAGAGCAGCATCAACTTCACGCTCGGCGCGTTCGTCGAGGATCTGCTCCTGTTCGGCGACGTCGCCGTCAAGGCGACCGGCAACGATCTCAACAACCGCCTCACCGGCAACGACATCGGCAACATCCTCGACGG
>DASVRK010000121.1:0-11715 GCA_036388655.1 Allosphingosinicella sp.
TCCTGCTCGATGTCGGAGGAGAAGCCCCATTCATAGGTGGAGGCGCGATCGGCCGCCTCCTGGGCTTCGCGGTTTCTAACGTCGGTCACTTCACTTCACCCTGTGCCAATGTCGCGAGGCTGACGCCCTGCAGCGCGCCGCGGACGGCGCCGTTCACCACGTTGAGATGCGGCTTGACCAGGCAATGGCCGTCGAGCGCGCAGTCGTTCCTCTTCTCGTCGACGCATACGGTCATCGCGATCGGCCCCTCGACCGCCTCGATGATGTCGGCGAGGCTGATCCCCTGCGCCTCGCGGGCGAGACGGAAACCGCCGCCGGTGCCGCGGGCCGAGCTGAGCAGGCCGGCCGCGGCCAGCCGGCCCATCAGTTTCTGCGCGGTCGGCAGCGGTACGCCGGTCTCCTCGGCGAGCAGCCCCGCCGACAGCCGCGCTTCGCCGCCATGGCGGGCAGCGGCGGCCATCATCACGACGGCATAATCGGCAAGGGAGGTCAGGCGCATGGAGGCAATCGGATCGTTTCAGTCCGATTGCCATGTGGGGAGGAGGGCCGCCGAGTCAAGCCGTGCCCCGGCGCAGGCCGGGACGCCGCCGTCACCCTGAACTTGGTTCAGGGTCTAATTCTCCGCCCGCGGCGCGGCTCGAAGGTGGATGCTGAAACAAGTTCAGCATGACAGGGCTTGTGATGAACGCCGTCCGTGCGCCTTGGCTTACGCCTTCGTCCGTGCCACCCAGTCGCGGACGTTGCGTTCCATGATGTCGAGGGGGACGGCGCCCGAGAGCAGGACCGCGTCGTGGAAGCCCTTGATGTCGAAGCGGCCGCCGAGCTCGCCCCGCGCCCACTCGCGCAATTCCATGATCTTGAGGCGGCCGACCATATAGGCGGTCGCCTGGCCCGGAAAGATGACGTAGCGCTCGATCGCCTTGACGACGCCGCCCGGCGCGTCGGCCGAATTGTCCTCGACATATTTTATCGCCCGCTCGCGGGTCCAGCGCTTGTCGTGGAGGCCGGTGTCGACGACCAGCCGGATCGCGCGGTGGAGCTCGAGCTGGAGCCGGCCGAAGTCGCGATAGGGATCCTGGTACATGCCCATGTCTTTGGCGAGCCGCTCGGCATAGAGGCCCCAGCCTTCGGACCAGGCGGTGTAGCCGCCGAAGCGGCGGAAGGCGGGCAGATTCTCGAGCCGGGTGGTGACGGCGCCGTCGAGATGGTGGCCGGGAATGCCCTCATGGTAAGCGAGCGCCTCGACCTCGGTGTTGGGCATGTCGCCCATGGCGTAGAGGTTGACGTAATAGACGCCGGGGCGGGAGCCGTCCGGCGCCGGGTCCTGGTAGAAGGCCTTGCCGGCGGATTTCTCGCGGAACGGCTCCACCGCCTTGACGGTGAGGGGGGCCTTGGGCGTGGTGGCGGGGCTGAAGAACTCCGGCACGCGCGCGGTGATCGCGTCGATCGCCTTCTGGGTCTCGTCGAGATATTCCTGGCGGCCGGCGGGCGTGTTGGCGAAGTAGTTTTGCGGACGCTTGCGCATGTGGACGAAGAAGTCCTGGAGCGAGCCCTTGAAGCCGATCCGCTGCTGGACCTCGCGCATCTCGTCGTGGATGCGCGCGACCTGGCGCAGGCCGAGATCGTGGACTTCGGCGGGGCTCATGCCGGTGGTGGTGTAATAGCCGAGCCGCTCGGCATAATATTCGGCGCCGCGCGGAAGCCGCCAGATGCCGTCGTCGGTGCCGGCGAGCTTTTGCTGGCGCTCCATCTCGGTGATGACGCGCTGATAGGCGGGCTTGACGTCGTTGAGCAGCGCCTGGCGGCCGGCGGCGATCAGGCGCGTCTTCTCAGGAGCGGCGACGGTGAGCGCGTCCACCTTCTTCTTGAAGTCCGCGAACAGCGCGGAATCGGCGCCGGAGGTGAAGGGCGCGCCCTTGATGACGTTGCGGGCGTCGTTGATGACATAAGGGTAGACCCATTTCGGCGGCAGCACGCCGAGCGCGGCGCGCTCGCGCGATTCGGCGAGGACCTGGTCGATCACCGTGTCCACGGCGGCGAGCCGGCTGACATAGGCTTCGGCGGTCGGCACGTCGGTGACGCGGTGGATGTTGATCAGGAAGGCGGGGAGCTGGCTCTGCGCGCCGTTCATCTGGTCGAACGTGTAGCTGTTCCTGCGGAACTCGAAGGCGCGCTCGCCGCGCGTTACCATATTCTCGAATAAATCGTAGGACAGGCGGTCGGCCGGGCTGAGCGCGTCGCGGTCGAACTGCGTCTTCATCGCGGCCAGGCTGGTGCGGTCGAGCTCCTGCTCGCGCTGGGCGCCGGCCTCGCTGAAATCGCCCCAGGCGCCGTAATCCTCGTCGACGATGCCGCGGAACGACTTGCCGAGCGGAGAGAGTTCGAGCGCGGCCTTGTCATAGGCGTCGAAGAAGGCGGCGAGCTCGGCGCTGTCCTGCGCGGGCGCCGCGACAGGGGCGGCGGCCGGCGCGGGCGGCGCGGCGCTGGCCGATTCGACCGGCGGCGCGGCGGGCGTGGCGGCGCAGGCGGCCAGCAGGGCGGTCGAGGCGAGCAGAGCGATCCGAATCATCGGGTTAGGAGTCCTTCCTGTATTAGGGTTAACATACACTAATAGGGAAAAGGCGGCTTTGACCAGTGGCGGCGTTCGGGCCATAGCCGCGCCGCCATGGCGCTCTACCCGCTCCTCCGCCCGCTCGTCTTCGCGCTCGACGCCGAGCAGGCGCACCGCCTGACCCTCCGCGCGCTGAAGCTGAAGCCGGCGGGGCGGCCGCCGGAGCGCGACGCCCGGCTCGGCATCCGCGTCGCCGGCTTGAATTTCCCGAACCCGCTCGGCCTCGCCGCCGGCTTCGACAAGGATGCCGAGGTGTTCGAGCAGATCCTGGGGCTCGGCTTCGGCTTTGCCGAGGTCGGCACGCTGACCCCGCTCCCGCAGGCGGGCAACCCCAAGCCGCGCCTGTTCCGGCTCGCGGAGGACCGGGCGGTGATCAACCGCATGGGCTTCAACAATGAGGGCCAGCAGGCGGCGCTGCAGCGGCTCCAGGCGCGCAAGCGCGTGTCGCCTTCGCGGCGGCGTCCGACGGAGGCCAAAGCGGGCATCGTCGGCGTCAATATCGGCGCCAACAAGGACAGCGCCGATCGCATCGCCGATTATTCGGCGGGAGTCGCGGCGATGACGGGGGTCGCAGATTATCTCACCGTCAACATCTCGTCGCCCAACACGCCGGGCCTGCGCGACCTGCAGAGCGGATCGGCGCTGGACGAGCTGCTCGCGGCGATCGCGGAGGTAAGGGGCGCCGGGCCGCCGATCTTCGTCAAGGTCGCGCCGGACCTCGATCCGGCGCAGATCGACGCGATCGTCGCGGCCGCCGTCGCTCGGAAGATGGACGGCATCATCGTCGCCAACACCACGATCGGCCGGCCCGACCTGCGCTCGCGGTTCCGGGACGAGGCGGGCGGTCTGTCGGGCGCGCCCTTGAAGGCGCTGGCGCTGGAGCGGCTGCGCGATTTCCGGCGGGCGAGCGGCGGCAGGCTGCCGCTGATCGCGGCCGGCGGGATCGAGAATGGCGTCGATGCCTATGCCCGCATTCGCGCCGGCGCGAGCCTGGTGCAGGTCTATTCGGCCTTGGTCTATCGGGGCCCCGGCCTCGCCCGGCATATATTGGGCGAACTCAGGACGCTGCTCCGGCGCGACGGTTTCCGCACCCTGGCCGAAGCGGTGGGTACGGAATAGGTCTGCGGCTCCCCGGCGGAGGCCGAGCCCAGACCCAACCATCCTCTGGACCCCCGCTTTCGGGGGGAACGTATTCTTCTTTCCCAAATTCTGCTGGAAGGCCTATCGCGGCGCCATGACGTGCCTCAACCCGCTCCGCATTCTGCTCCCGCTCCTGCTCCTCGCCGCTTGCGCGATCCAGCCGGTCAACGGCGCGCCCGTCGAGACGGCCGCTCGCGCCGGCGGGGTCGTTTCGGCCGCCGATCCGCGCGCGGCGGAGGCCGGCCGCTATATCCTCAACGCCGGCGGCAGCGCCGCCGACGCCGCGGTCGCGACCATGCTGGCCTTGACCGTGGTCGAGCCGCAATCGTCGGGCATCGGCGGCGGCAGCTTCCTCGTCTATCATGACGAGGCGGCGGACCGGATTTCGACCTATGACGGCCGCGAGGAAGCGCCCGCCGCCGCGACGCCGCGCCTGTTCCTGGGGCCGAACGGCGAGCCGCTGCCGTTCGGGGAGGCGATGCCCGGCGGCAAGAGCGTCGGCGTGCCCGGCAATTTGCGCGTCGCGGCGATGATCCACGAGCGCCACGGCAAGCTGCCCTGGGCGCGGCTGTTCGAACCCGCCATCCGCCTCGCCAGCCAGGGCTTCGCGATCACGCCGCGCATGCACGGCATGCTCGGCGGCCGCGCCGGCCATGCCGGCATGACGGCCTGGGCGCGCGCGCAATATTTCGGCGCGGACGGTCCCAAGCCGGTCGGAACCATCGTGCGCAACCCCGAGCTGGCCAGGCTCTACGAGACCATCGCCGCCCGCGGCGCCGACTATTTCTACACCGGCCCGCCCGCGCAAAACCTGGTCCGCACCGTCACCACGGCGGCGCGCAACCCGTCGTCGATGACGCTCGGCGACCTCGCCAGCTACGACGCCAAGGAGCGGCCGGTGCTATGCGGCGAATATCGCCGGCACCGCATCTGCGGCATGGGCCCGCCCTCGTCGGGAGCGACCACCGTGTTCGCGATCCTGAAGCAGCTCGAGCGGTTCGACATGGCCGCGATGCGGCCGAGCGACCCGGCGGCGTGGCACCTGATCGCCGAATCGATGCGCCTCGCCTACGCCGACCGCGAAGCCTATATCGGCGACCCGGATTTCGTGCGCGTGCCGAGCGCCGGGCTGATGGATCCCGCCTATCTGGCCGCGCGCTCGCGGCTGATCTCGCCCGCCCGCGCGATGCGGAGCGCCGCCGCGGGGACGCCGCCGGGCGCGCCTCGGGTGACGGCGGCGGCCGACGGCGAGGTGCCGTCCACCTCGCACTTCGTGGCGGTCGACGCGGCCGGCAACGTCGCCTCGATGACCTCGACCATCGAGGGCGTGTGGGGCTCGGGCCTCACCGTCGACGGCTATTATCTCAACAACGAGCTCACCGACTTCAGCTTCGCGCCCGAAATCGACGGGGCGCCGGTCGCGAACAGGGTCGAAGGCGGCAAGCGGCCGCGCAGCTCGATGTCGCCGACCATCGTCTACGGCCCCGACGGGGAGGTCCGGCTCGCCGTCGGAGCGGCCGGCGGACCGACCATCATCGCCCAGGTCGCCAAGGCGATCATCGGCGTGGTCGACTGGAAGCTTTCCGCCCAGGAAGCGCTCGCGCTTCCGCAGATCGTGGCGATCGGCGACACCGTCCGGGTCGAGCGCGGCACCGCGCTGGAGCCGATGATCCCGGCGCTGACCGCGCTCGGCCACCGCGCCGTCGCCGCCGATCCGGGCTTCAAGGCCAATGCCGCCGAGCGCGTCGGCGGACGCTGGCGCGGCGCCGCCGATCCCAGGAGCGAAGGCGTGGCGCTGGCGCAATGAGCCGCTTGCCGTGATGCCGAACTTGTTTCAGCATCCAATTCCGAGCTTCACCGCAGGTGGAGACATGGACCCTGAAACAAGTTCAGGGTGACGGCCGAATGGGGGCAAGGGGCGAGGATGCAGGCGTTCGAGCAGTTTCCGAACCTGGTGACGATGTTCTTCGCCCGCGCCGCCGAGAAGGGCGAGGCGCCGTTTCTCTGGGCCAAGAAGGAAGGCCAGTGGCGCTCGACCAGCTGGCGCGAGGCCGCCGAGACCGTCGCCGCGCTGGCGGCTGGGCTGAAGCGGATCGGCCTCGGCCGCGGCGATACGGTGATGCTGGTGTCGGAGAACCGGCCGGAATGGTGCATCGCCGACCTCGCCATCATGGCGGCGGGCTGCGTCACCGTCCCCGCCTATGTCACCAACACCCAGCGCGACCACCAGCATATCCTCGACGACAGCGGCGCCGCCGCCGTGATCGTCTCGTCGGCCAAGCTCGCCAAGCCGCTGCTGCCGGCGGTGCTGCGCGCCAATTCCTGCGAGCATGTGATCGCGATCGACCCGATCCATGCCGGCCAGTCGGGCACCGTCCAATATCATGACTGGCACAAGCTGATCGCCGCCGAAGCGCCCGACGTCGCCGCCACCGCGGCCGCGGCGACCTTCGGCCGCGGCGACCTAGCCTGCATCATCTACACGTCCGGCACCGGCGGCGCGCCGCGCGGCGTGATGCAGCATCACGGCGCGATCCTCCACAATGTCGAAGGCTGCATCGACGTCATCGCCGAGGATTTCGGGCTGGACGAGGAGGTGTTCCTCTCCTTCCTTCCCGCCAGCCACGCTTACGAGCATAGCGGCGGGCAATTCTTCCCGATCGGGATCGGCGGCCAGATCTATTATTCGGAGGGGCTCGAGAAGCTCGCCTCCAATATCGAGGAGGTGCGGCCGACCATCATGGTGGTGGTGCCGCGGCTGTTCGAAGTGCTGCGCCAGCGCATCATGAAGAACGTCGAGAAGCAGGGGAAGATCACCAATTACCTGCTCCGCCGGGCGCTCGACATCGGCGCCAAGGATTATGCGGGACAGGTGCCGCTGTGGGACCGGCCGATGGACTTCATCCTCGGCCGCACGCTTCGTCCGAAGGTCAGCGCGCGGTTCGGCGGGCGGATCAAGGCGATGGTGTCGGGCGGGGCGCCGCTCAACCCCGAGGTCGGCATCTTCTTCCATTCGATGGGCCTCACCCTGCTGCAGGGCTACGGCCAGACCGAGGCGGCGCCGGTGATCAGCTGCAACCGGCCCAGGGCGGGCATCAAGATGGACACGGTCGGCCCGCCGCTTAAGAATACCGAGGTGCGGATCGCCGAGGACGGCGAGATATTGGTGCGCGGCGAGCTCGTCATGAAGGGCTATTGGCGCAACCCGGCGCTGACCGAGCGTACGATCGTCGACGGCTGGCTCCACACCGGCGACGTCGGCCATATCGACGCGAAGGGCCGGATCGTCATCACCGACCGCAAAAAGGACCTCATCATCAACGACAAGGGCGACAATGTCGCGCCGCAGAAGATCGAGGGCATGCTCACCCTCCAGCCCGAGATCGTGCAGGCGATGGTGGCGGGCGACAAGAAGCCCTATGTGGTCGGCCTGGTCGTCCCCGATCCCGAATGGACCGGCGAATGGGCCAAGGCGGCCGGCAAGCCCGCCGATGCCGCGGCGTTGCGCGATGACAGTGATTATCTGAAGGCGGTCTCAGCCGCGGTCGACCGGGTCAATGCCGAGCTGTCGGTGATCGAGAAGGTGCGCCGCTTCATCCTCGCCGACGAGCCGTTCACGACCGACAACGAGCAATTGACGCCGTCGATTAAGATTCGCCGCCACGTGCTGCGCCAGGTCTATGGCGAGCGGCTGGACGCGCTCTACCGCCGCTAGCGCCGGAGGGCGCTCTACCGCCGGTAGCGCCGAGGTCGCGCTACCGCCGGTAGGGCGTGAAGTCGCCGAGCACGCAGCTGCCGAAGCCGGCGCCGCTGACCGGCTCGACGATCTCGGCAATGTCGCCCGCGCACAATTTGGTGCTGTAGGTGCGGGTGATGAGGGCGCTGTTGCGGGTGAGGCCGGCGCAGCGGGCGCGCGGCTCGTTCAAATAGACGATGCTGTTGTTGCGGCCCTGGAAGACGATCAGTCCGTCGCCGATGCTTCGGCTCGAGCGTATGTCGCGCTGGTGGACGCAGCTCGTCGGCGGCCCGGCCACGCGGTTGCCGAGCGCGCGCGCCAGTTCGCTCTCGTCCTTGGGACTGAGGTCTCCGGCAGGTTGCGCGGCAATCGAAGCGCCGGCGATTCCGGCCAACGCGATCAGGATCAGCTTCTTCATCATCGCCTCCATTGGAGCGACAACGCTCCGACCTACGACTCGGCCCCTCAGCCGCTGAAATTATCCTTGGCTTGCCGCCGCTCGGCAAGCTCCTCGGCCGAGCGCGCCCGCATGAACGGGTTGGTGGCGAGCTCGAGCGCGATCGTCGTCGGCACCGTCGCCTCGCCCGCCGCCCGCGCCGCCTCGACTTCGGCCAGCCGGGCGCGGACGGCGGCATTGTCCGGCTCCGCCGCCGCCGCATAGCGGCCGTTGGAGAGCGTATATTCGTGGGCGCAATAGACCAAAGTCTCAGGCGGCAGCTTGGCGAAGCGCTGGAGGTTGGCGTGCATCTGGACGGCATCGCCTTCGAACAGCCGGCCGCAGCCCATCGCGAATAAGGTGTCGCCGACGAAGATCACCTGCTCGGAAGGCAGATGATAGGAGATATGGCCGGCGGTATGGGCCGGGGTTTCGAGCACCACCGCCTCGGTGGCGCCGAACCGGACCAGGTCGCCTTCGCTCACGCCGCGGTCGATGCCGGGGATGCGCGCGGCCTCGGCGGCCGGGCCGGTGACGGAGCAGCCGGTGGCGGCCTTGACCGCTACATTGCCGCCGGTGTGATCGGGGTGCCAATGCGTGTTCCAGATCTGGCCGATCCGCCAGCCGCGCTCCGCCGCCGCCGCCAGCACGGGCTCGGCGACGGCCGGATCGATCACCGCCGTGTCGCCCGAGCCGGGATCGTGCATCAGCCACACATAATTGTCGCTGAGCGCCGCGATGCGGACGATCTCTACCACGTGCCGACATTCTCCATGCTTGCCCAGGGCTCCTGCGGCGGCCGCCGATCGCCGGCCTGGAGCAGCTCGATCGAAATGCCGTCGGGCGTGCGCATGAACGCCATATGGCCGTCGCGCGGCGGCCGGTTGATGGTGATCCCATTGTCCATCAGCCGCTGGCAGGTCTCGTAAATGTCGTCGACGCGGTAGGCGAGATGGCCGAAATTGCGGCCGCCTTCATAGCCCTGCTCACCCCAATTGTGGGTGAGCTCGACCTGCGCGTCCTCGTCGCCGGGCGCGGCGAGGAAGATGAGGGTGAAGCGGCCCGCCTCATTGTCGAAGCGGCGGAGTTCCTTGAGGCCCAGCAGCTCGAAGAAGCGGAGGGTGGCGTCGGGATCGGAGACGCGGATCATCGTATGCAAATACTTCATTACGGCTCCTCAATTGTTTCCGCTATCGGGGTGGCCCTATTGCCGCTATTATGCGCGCGGGGCGGCGAACGTTCCACCTTCGAAGGGGGACAGGGATGACGGGCGATCGCGGCAAAGCGTGGCTGATCGCGGCGGCGATCGTGGCTCTCGGCATCGTCATCGGCGGCTTCCTGCTCGGCGATGGCCTGCGCCGCGCGCGCATGGCCGACCGTTCGGTGACCGTGCGCGGGCTTGCCGAACGCGACGTCACCGCCGACCTCGCCACCTGGACGATCAACTATACCGAGCAGGGCACCGAGCTCAGCGGCGTGCAGACTGCGATCGACCAGGATACGCGCGCGATCGGCGACTTCTTCCGGCGCGCGGGCTTCAAGGACCAGGAGGTCAGCAACGCCGGCGTCAGCGTCAACCAGTTCTTCGACAGCAACCGCGGCGAGAACAGCGTCACGGTGCGGCGCAAGCTCCAGCTTCGGACCAACGACGTCACGAAGGCGCAGGCCGCCTATGCGCGCCAGTTCGACCTCATCCGCGGCGGCGTCGCGATCGAGGAAGGCTCCGACATCGTCTACAGCTTCACGAAGCTCAACGACGTCAAACCGGCCATGATCGCCGAAGCGACCAAGGATGCGCGGCGCGGCGCCCAGCAATTCGCCAACGATTCGCAGACCGAGGTCGGCGGCATCAAGCAGGCGACGCAGGGCTATTTCTCGATCGGGGCCCGCCACGGCAACGAGGGCGACACCGGCAACGATTCACCCTTCCAGAAGGTGCGGGTCGTCACCACGACCGACTTCTACCTCGACTGAGCCGGCTCCGCATTGGCGGCGAGCGCGGTCCTCGCCGCCTTGGCGGCCGGCGAATTGGGCGCGGCTTTGATCGCCTGCGCGTACAGCCCGCGCGCCGCCTCGACCTCGCCGGAAATGCCGGCGACGTTGCCGGCGTGGAGGAGCAGATTGGCATCGTCGGGCGCCAGCCGCACCGCCTCGGCGATATCGTCCTGCGCGCGGGCCAGCCGCCTTTCCTTCAGCGCCAGCGCCGAGGAGAGATACCAGCCGAACGGGTCGGCGGGGACGAGCTGGAGGCCCTTGTCGATATCGGCCCGCGCCCCGGCGAGGTCGCCGAGGGCGACGCCGGCGCGGCCGCGATCGAGATGGACCTCGCCGCGCATCTCCTGGGTGAGCAGGGTGGTGACGAGAGCAGCGTCGAACGCCTTGCGCGCCTTGGCGCCGTCGCCCGCGGCGAGCCAGCTATTGCCGGCCTGCACCCACAAGTCGCCGCGGCGCGGATCCTGCCGGCTCTCCGCTTCGGCCGCGGCCTGCTCGAAGGCGGTGGCGGCCGCGGGCCAGCGCTCCAGCGCGGCATAAGCGAGGCCGAGGCATTGCTGGGCCGGAACCCCGCCACCCTTCAGCCGCCAGTCGCTGGCCACCTGGACGGCGTGGCTCGGATTGGCCTTCACGACCGCGAGGCACTGGGCCGACGTATCGGCGGCGGGCGCGGCCTGGGGGATGGGGGCGGGCACCGCTCGGGGCCCAGGCGCGGCTTGAGGGGCGGGCGCGGCCTGGGGGACGGGCGCGGCCTGGGCGGCGGCCAGGATCAGCAGCAATGGGATCACAGAAGCTCCAATAGTCCGTTCACGGTCGCGATCAGGAGGGCGATGTCCGCCCCGCGCGACAGGCGGTGGTTGCCGTCCTTGATGAATGTCGCCTGCACATCGGATGAACGCAGCTGCTTCATCAGCTCGAGCGACCAGGCCCAGGCCACGTCGGCATCGGCCTGGCCGTGGAGCAGCCGCACCGGGCAATCGATCGCGACCGGAGCATGGAGCAGCCGCAGCGTCTCACCGCTCTCCCAGAAGGTGCGCGTGGTGACATAGGGCTGCTCGCCATAAGGCGAGGGCTGTTCGAGCCTGCCCTGCTGCAGGATCGCCAGCTTCTCCTCCTGCGTGAAGCCCCAGGCGGTGAAATCGGGCGCCGCGGCGATGCCGACCAGGCCAGCCACCCGCTCCGGCCGGGCCAGCGCCGCCAGCAGCATCAGCCATCCGCCCATCGAGGAGCCGACCAGCACCACCGGCCCCTCGACGATCTCGTCGATCATGGCGAGCGCGTCGTTGCGCCAATTGGCCAGGCTCTGCGCCTCGAAGTCGCCGCTGCTGGCGCCGCAGCCCGAATAATCGAAGCGCAGCATCGCCCGGCTTTGGCTTTCCGCCCAGGCGTCGAGCGCGGTCGCCTTGCCGCCCTCCATGTCCGACATATAGCCGGGCAGGAACACGAGGGTGGGGCCGCGGCCGGGGCGGTGGCAATAAGCGAGCCGAAGGTCGGGGCCGATTTCAAGGTAGGAGAGATCATCCATCGCGCGCCGCTAGCACAGCCGCCGGGGATGGGAAAACCGGCGGGACATGACCGCCGCCGCGCCGCAACGCCGCAAGGGCTGGAGGAAGCCGGTGCGCATCGCTACATGGCGCCACTATGACGCAGCTTTTGAAGATCAGCCTTCCCGACGGTTCGGTGCGCGAGGTCGCGGAAGGGACCACGCCGGCCGACATCGCCGCCGCGATCGGACCCGGCCTCGCCAAGGCGGCACTGGCGGCGCGGGTCAATGGCGAGGTGCGCGACATCGCGCGCCCG
>DASVRK010000122.1:0-7889 GCA_036388655.1 Allosphingosinicella sp.
CGCCGCCGCAGGCGGTGGTGGAGGGGGCCCCGGCCGAGACACGCGGGTTTTTGTCGGCCTGAACCTGTTTCAGAGCCTGCCCCGGACCCGATCCGGGGGTCCATCCCTCCACCCGAGCGACGCTCCACCATGGATGCTGAAACAAGTTCAGCATGACGGCACCATGACGCTTCCCTCTAAAATCATCCTGCTCTAGCAACCCTCCATGGCCGGCCTCACCGCTCTCGACGTCCTCGTCATCCTGCTCGTCGGCGGCGGGCTGGTGCTCGGCTTCCTGCGCGGCTTCGTGACGGAGATATTGTCGCTGCTCGCCTGGGTCGCCGCCATCCTCGCGCTGAAGGCGCTGCACGGGCCAGCCGCCGCAATGCTCGCCCCCACGGTCGGCGCCGGCGCGGCGGTGCTTGCCTTTGCGCTCGTCTTCGGCCTCGTCTTCCTGGCCGGCAAGCTGGTCGCCCGCCGCATCGGCGCCGCCACCCGCCGCTCGGTGGTCGGCCCGGTCGACCGCGTGCTCGGCGGCGGCTTCGGCGCGCTCAAGGGGTTGATCGGCGCCACCCTCATCTATCTCGGCGCCAGCCTCGTCTACGACGCCATCTACACCAGCCGCGCCGAGCGGCCCGAATGGATGGCGCAGTCGCGCACCTATCCCCTGCTTCACGCCAGCGGCCGCGCCATTGTCGATTTCGTCGACGCCCGCCGCCGCGCCCCGGCCGCCGCCGAATGACCCAGCTCCGCCTCTACGACACGATGGCGCGCGCCAAGCGCGACTTCGAGCCGGTCGACCCGAACCGCGTCACGATGTATGTCTGCGGCCCGACCGTCTACAACCGCGCCCATATCGGCAACGCCCGCCCCGCCGTGGTGTTCGACGTTCTCGCCCGCCTGCTCCGCTTCCTCTATCCGGAGCGCGAGATCGTCCACGCCGCCAACATCACCGATATCGAAGACAAGATCATGGCCGCCGCCGCTGCCGAGGGCGTGCCGATCGAGGTCATCACCGAGCGCTACGGCCGCTTCTATTCCGAGGATCTCGGCGCCTTGGGCGTCGCCCGGCCCGACATCGTCCCGCTCGCCACCCAGCACATCCCGCAGATGGTGGCGATGATCGAGCGCCTGATCGCCGCCGGCCATGCCTATGCGGCCGAGGGCCATGTGCTGTTCGACGTGCCGAGCTGGCCCGATTACGGCAGGCTCTCCGGGCGGCCGATGGACGAGATGATCGCCGGCGCCCGCGTCGACGTCGCCCCCTACAAGCGCTCACCGGCCGATTTCGTGCTGTGGAAGCCGTCCGCCGACGGCCAGCCCGGCTGGGACAGCCCGTGGGGCCGCGGCCGCCCAGGCTGGCACATCGAATGCTCGGCGATGATCGAAGCCCATCTCGGCCAGACCATCGACATCCATGGCGGCGGCATCGACCTCGAATTCCCGCACCATGAGAATGAGATCGCCCAGTCGAGCTGCGCCCATGGCGGCGCCCCGCTCGCCCGCTACTGGCTCCACAACGGCATGCTCTCGATGGCATCGAGCAAGATGTCGAAGAGCCTCGGCAACGTCGTCACCGTCGGCGAACTGCTCGGCGAAGGCCACAAGGGCGAGGCTTTGCGTTTCGCCTTGCTCTCCGCCCATTACCGCCAGCCGCTCGATTGGTCGCCGCAGCTGATCGCCCAGAGCAAAGCCACGCTCGACCGGCTTTACCGCACCGCCGGCGATGCCGATCCCGGCACGCCGAGCCCGGCCGTGGTCGACGCCCTGGCCGACGATCTCAACACGCCGCTCGCGCTCTCGCGCCTGTCGGCGATCGAGGACGGCGCGACGCTTCGCGCCAGCGCCGCCTTGCTCGGTCTGCTCGGCGACAGCGCCGCGGCCTGGTTCCAGGGCGCCGGCGACAGCCGCATCGACGCCTTGGTCGCCGCCCGCGCCGAGGCCAAGCAGCGCCGCGACTTCGCCGAAGCCGATCGCATCCGCGCCCAATTGGCGGGCGAGGGCATCATGCTGGAGGACAATCCCACCGGCACCACCTGGCGCCGCGCCTGACCGGTTCCGCTGGTTGCAGTAATAGAACGCATCAAGAACAGACTTGACATTCTGCACCAAATAGGCTAGCCAGCTTTTTGTCCGCAGAAGCCGAAGGCCAAGGTGGAGTGGGCAGGGATTTCCAGTTCCGGTTCGTCCGGGCTGGAAGCGACCGGCGCGGAACCATCCGGGAAATGTTGGATCCGCATCAACCGGCGCCCGGAATAACGTTTGCACGTGAGGGCGTCGCCGAGCGAGCGGCCCGAGCCGTTAGCATGTGGGGAGATAGGGACTTCGGGAGCCCTCGAAGCATGCGACCCAAGAACGCGGCTTGGAAAGCAGTCCAAATAGGCGGCTAACTCTTAAATCGCCACCCGAGCCCCAAGCAGGGAACAGCGTGCCGACCGGGCGTCTCGAAAGCCTCGACGCTTTCTTGAATATTGAACTGCAAAAGTCGTCGAGCCCCGGGTAACCGTGGCAGGACGCGCCGGTCGAAACCCCCTCTTTTTCCAGGGCGCGCACAGCCGCGCCCGCATCGCCTGTGCGCGCGCGCTCATCGCGCCCGACACGGCTGTCAATCGCGGAATGGCGGGCTATAGGGAGCCGCAATGACCACCGCGCTCTACAATCGCGACATCCTGCGCCTCGCGGCCGCCATCCCCCATCAGCGCCGGCTCGACCGGCCGCAGGCGAGCGCCGAGAAGAGCTCGCCGGTCTGCGGCAGCCGCGTTGCCGTCGACGTCGTGCTGGACGGGGAGGGCAGGGTGACCGCCTTGGGCCAGGAGGTGAAGGCGTGCGCGCTCGGCCAGGCCTCGGCCGCCTTGATGGGCGCCCATGCCGTCGGCCGTGACAAGGCCGAGCTCGCCCGCGCCCGCGACGCCCTGGCCGCCTATCTCGCCGGCGAGCGCGCCGATCCCGGCGCGTGGCCCGGCCTCGACATCCTCGAACCGGCGCGGCCCTATCCGGCCCGGCACGCCTCGATCCTGCTCGCCTTTGAAGCGGTCGCCGAAGCCGCCGACCGGGCGTCGCACTGATGGAAGCCGCCGGCGCCGAAGCCGCCGCCGCCCTGGTGCTGCGCGACGGCGTCGTCATGCTCGGCGCGGCGATGCTGTTCGTCACCCTGTTCCGCCGGCTCGGCCTCGGCGCGGTGCTCGGCTATCTCATCGCCGGCGCATTGGTCGGCCCCGGCGGCCTCGGCCTCGTCGACGCCCGCGACGAGATGCTCCGGATCGCCGATTTCGGCATCGTTCTCCTCCTCTTCCTGGTCGGCCTCGAGCTTCACCCGAGCCGCTTGTGGCGCCTCAGGCACGACATTTTCGGTCTCGGCCTGCTGCAGGTCGCGCTCTCCGGGCTCGCGCTGGCGGCCCTGGTCTATGCGGTGACCGGCTTCAGCTGGGCGGCGGCGCTCGCCATCGGCCTGCCGCTCGCTCTGTCCTCGACCGCGCAGGTGCTGCCCGCGCTGCGCTCGACCGGCGACATCAACACGCCGTCGGGCGAGCGCGCTTTCTCGATCCTGCTCTTCCAGGATCTGTCGATCGTGCCGCTCATCACCATCATCGCGGCCCTGTCGCGGGCGCCGCCCGATCCGGTCGCGCCGCCGGGCTGGCAGCTCGGGCTCTACACGGTCGGCGCCATCGTCGGCCTGGTCCTCGCCGGCCGCTTCCTGATCAATCCCCTGTTCCGGGTGGTCGGGCGGGTCAGCGAGCGCGAATTGTTCGTCGTCGCCGGCCTGTTCACCGTGCTCGCCGCCGCCGCCGTGATGGAGACGCTTCATCTGTCGACCGCGCTCGGCGCCTTCATCGCCGGCGTGATGCTGGCCGATTCGCCCTACCGGCACGAGCTCGAGGTCGACATCGAGCCGTTCCGCTCGATCCTGCTCGGCCTGTTCTTCGTCGCGGTCGGCATGATGCTCGATCTCGGCGCGATCGCGCAGCGGCCCTTGTTCGTGCTCGGCATGGCGCTCGCCCTGATCAGCGTGAAGGCGGCGATCCTGTTCGGGGTCGCCAAGCTGTTCCGGATGGAGACCCGCCGCGCGGTCAAGCTCGGCCTGCTATTGAGCCAGGGCGGCGAGTTCGCGTTCGTGCTGTTCGCGGCCGCCCAGGCGGCCCTGCTGATCGAGCCCGCCGCCGCCAGCCTGTTCAGCGCCATCGTCACCATCTCGATGGCCTCGACGCCGTTCCTGATGATGTTCAACGACTGGTTCGACCGCCGCTCGCGGCTGCGCGACGGCGACGACATGGAGGGGCCGGAGCAGTCGCCCGAATCGCGCGCGATCGTGATCGGCTACGGCCGCTTCGGCCAGACCGTCTCGCAGATGCTGATGGCCAAGGGCATCGCGCTGACGTTGATCGATTCCAAGCCGAGCCAGATCGAGCTCGCCGGCAGCTTCGATATGAAGGTCTATTATGGCGACGGCATGCGGCTCGACCTGCTCCGCGCCGCCGGAGCCGGGGAGGCGCAGGCCCTGCTGTTCTGCCTCGACGACGGCAAGCCGTCGCCGGCCAAGCTCGAGCCGATCCTCGAAGCCTTTCCCCAGGCCGCCGTGTTCGTGCGCGTGTTCGACCGCCGCCACTGGATCGACATTGCCGGGCACGACGTCGCCGGCATCTACCGCGAAGTGTTCGAATCGGCCGTCCTGATGGGCCGCGACGCGCTCCGCGCCTTCGATCAGTCCGACGAGGAGGTCGAGCGCGTCGAGCTCGCCTATCGGGACCGCGACGCCGAGCGGCTCGAAGGCCAAAGCAAGTCGGGCGATCTCCACACCCTGATGGACCGCATGTTCCGCCCCGACAGCATGCTGGCCGACGACGGCGAGGCGGGTCAGGGCGACTCCGAATCGAGAAAGGCCTCGACCTCCGCCGGCTCGACCGAGTGATCGACGAACGCCGCGCCGATGCCGCGCGCGAGGATGAACGGCAGCCGCCCCCGCGCCCGCTTTTTGTCGTTGGCCATATGGCCGAGCAGGCGCCGGCCTGAGGCCGCGATCCTGGCCTCGGCCAGCGTGACCGGAAGCCCCGCCCGCTTGAGGTGGGCGGCGACCCGCGCCGCATCCTCCGGCGGGCACAGTCGCCGCTTCGCCGAGAAGCGGAAGGCGAGCGCCATGCCGATGGACACCGCCTCGCCGTGCAGCAGCCGCCCGGAAAAGCCCGCCTCCGCCTCGATCGCATGGCCGAACGTATGGCCGAGATTGAGCAGCGCCCGCCGGCCCATCGTCTCGCGCTCGTCCTCGGCGACGATCGCCGCCTTGGCCCTGACGCTGGTTTCGATCGCCTGGAGCCGCGCCGCGACGTCGCCGCCGATCAGCTTTTCCCCATGATCCTCGCACCAGGCGAAGAAAGCGGGGTCGCCGATCAGCCCGTATTTGACGATCTCGGCATAGCCGGCGCGCAGCTGCCGGTCGGGCAGCGTCGCCAGCAAGGCGGTGTCGATCAGCACCGCCGCGGGCTGATGAAAGGCCCCGACCAGATTCTTGCCCGCCGCTGCATTGATCGCGGTCTTGCCGCCGACCGACGAATCGACCTGGGCGAGCAAGGTGGTCGGTATCTGCACATAGTGGCAGCCGCGCTTGACGATGGCGGCGGCGAAGCCGGCCAGGTCGCCGACCGCGCCTCCGCCCAAAGCCACGATCGCGTCCGAGCGTTCCACCTCCAGCGCCAGCAGCCGCTCGCACAGCTCGATCAGCGAAGCCCAGCTCTTGCCCGCCTCGCCCGCCGGCACGAGGATCGGGACCAGCTCGAACTCCGCCAGCGCCGCCTCGACCGCGGCTCCGGCGGCGCCCCAGACCACCGCGTCGGTGACGACGATCAGCCGCCGCCCGCGCGCGAACGGCTCCAGCAAAGCAGCCGCCCGGCTGAGCATGCCGTGGCCGATGCTGATCGTGTAGCTGCGCTGACCCAGCCCGACCCGGACCTCGCTCAAGGCCGTTGTTCCCAAGCGCCGAGCGCCGCGACGATCCGCTCCACCGCCCGCTCATGCGGCGCCGGCTGGCTTTGGACGTGGAGATGGGCCTCGGCGTAGATCGGGTTGCGGGCGTCGGCGAGGCCCTTGAGGATCGGCAGCGGCTCGCAATCCTTGATGAGCGGGCGGTGGTCGCGGCGCGACACGCGCTCGGCCAGCGTCTCGAGGTCGGCGTCGAGCCACACGGCGATGCAGCGGCCGAGGATCAGCGCCCGCGTCTCGGGATCGACGAAGGCGCCGCCGCCGGTCGCGATCACCTTGGGCGCGCCTTCGATCAGCCGCGCGATCACCCGCCTTTCGCCGTCGCGAAAGCTGGCCTCGCCATAATCGGAGAAGATCTCGGCGACGCTGCGGTCGGCGGCGCGTTCGATCTCCTCGTCCGAATCGACGAAGGGCAGGCCGAGCCGCCGGGCGAGGCGTTTGCCGACCGTCGATTTGCCGGCGCCCATCAGTCCGACGAGGACGATCGAACGGTCGATGCGGGGGAGCGCTTCGGACATGCCGCCGGGGCTATACAGCGGGCGGCATCGTGGGGCAAAAGGCGCGCCATGCGTAGATCCTCTTTTGCTCCCGCCCGCCGGCGGCGCTCGCCGCTTCCCGCGATCCTCATCATTCTGCTCGTCCTGCTGATCGGCGGTGCGATCTATCTGACGACCGTCGACACCGAGGTGCCGCAGCAGCGGATCGAGCAGGATGTGACGAATGAAGCCCTGGCGAAGTAAGCTTTTCCTGCTCGGCGGCGCGGCCGCGCTTGCCCTCGCCATCCCGGCTTTGGGCCAGGAAGCGCCCGAATCGCTGCTGCCGCCCGGCTTCGGCGACCCCGCCGGACCGCCGCCGCCGCCGCAGCAGCAGGCGCCGCCGCCCGGGACGCCCGCGCCTTCGGCCACCCCCGGCGCGCCCGCGGGACCGGTGCCACCCGAGCGCCGCGCGCCGCCGCCGCGCCAGCCGGTCATCTCGAGCGGCGAGGAGGATCTCGCCGCCCTCGAAGCCTTGCTGCCGGACCCGATCGAAATCCCCGAGGCTTCGCGCCGGCCGGTCGAGATCATCGGCCCGCTCGGGCCCGAAAATGGCGGCCTCGGCATGGGCGCGTTCGGCAACGCCAACGGGCGGCTGCTGTCGACGCTGATGCGGCGGCTCGACGCGCCGCTGCCGTCGCGCTGGACCTCGATCCTGCTGCGCCGGGCGCTGCTGACCCGCGCGCCCGCCCCGGCCTATGTCAATCCGGTCGACTGGACCGCCGAGCGCGCCTGGCTGCTGCTGCGCATGGGCGAGGCCGACGCGGCCCGGATGCTGGTCCAGGCGGTCGACGTCGATCGCTTCACGCCCAAGATGTTCACGGTGGCGGTGCAGTCCTCGCTCGCCAACGCCGATCCGCTCGGCCTCTGCCCGCTGATCGGTCCGGGCCGGAAGACGTCCGACGAGCCGGTCTGGGCCTTGGGCGATGCGATGTGCGCCGCGCTCGAAGGCGAGCCCGCCAAGGCCAGCACCCTGATCGGCCAGGCGCGGCGGCGAAGCCTCGCCCCGGCGATCGACCTGACGCTGGCCGAGAAGGTGATCGGCGCCGGCGAGAATACCCGCCGTGCGGTCACCGTCCAGTGGGACGACGTCGGCGAGCTCAACAGCTGGCGCTTCGGCCTCGCCAGCGCGACCGGCATCCAGATCCCGGAGCCGCTGATGAACGGCGCCGGCTCGCACGTCCATGCCTGGCTCGCGCGGGCGCCGATGATCCCGCTCGAGCAGCGCGTCATGGCGGCGCAGGTGGCGGCCTCGCTCGGCGTCTTCTCGAGCGCCTCGCTCGTCGAGATGCACAGCCTGCTCGCCGACGAGACCGATCCTTCAGAGCTCGCCGAGACGGTCGGCGGCCGCTTGCGACTGGCCTATGCCGGCCGCACCCTCGACGACCGGCTCGGCGCGCTGCGCGG
>DASVRK010000123.1:0-7905 GCA_036388655.1 Allosphingosinicella sp.
GCCTGCCCATGGCGGCCTGATAGGCACTATTTTGAACAGTGTCTATTTTTATAATTGAACAGTGATCAGTTTTTCGGTATCAGCTCACTCTTCCGTTAACCCACTCACGCTGACGATCCGCTAGCGTCACCTCCGGATCCAGGGGAAGATCGAATGTCCGCACCCGATTTGTCGCTGCTCGGCAAGCGCCGTTTCGCTCCGTTGTTCGCGGTCCAGTTCCTCGGCGCGTTCAACGACAACCTCTTGAAGTTCGCCTTGCTGTTCCTCGCTAATTTCGGCCTCTACGCGGCCGAGCCCGACAAGGCGGAGATGCTGGCGACCGTCGCCACCGGCCTGTTCATCCTGCCTTATTTCCTGTTCTCCGCGCTCGCGGGCCAGCTCGCCGACGCCTGGGACAAGGCCAAGCTGGTGCGGGCGGTGAAGCTTGCCGAGATCGGCATCATGGGACTCGCGCTGGCCGGCTTTTGGAGCGAATCGGTGCCGCTGCTGCTCGCCAGCCTGTTCCTGATGGGCCTCCATTCGACCCTGTTCGGGCCGGTCAAATATTCGATCCTGCCGCAGCATCTCGAATCGCGCGAGATCATGGGCGGGACCGGGCTGATCGAGGCCGGCACCTTCCTCGCCATCCTCGGCGGCCAGTTGCTCGGCGGCGTCATCCCGCCCTGGGAGGCCGGGCTCGTCGCGACCGGCCTCGCCATCGTCGGCTTCCTCGCCAGCCTCGCCGTGCCGCCCGCGCCCGCCACCGCGCCGGGGCTCAGGATCGACTTCAACATCTTCCGCGGCACCTGGCACATCCTCAAGGCGGCGCGCCACGGCCGCGGCGTTTGGCTGTCGATCCTCGGCATCAGCTGGTTCTTCGCGGTCGGCGCGGTGCTCCTGGCCGAGTTCGCGCCGCTCGTCAGCGGCGTGCTCGGCGCCCGCCAGGAGGTCGCGACCCTGTTCCTGCTGGTCTTCTCGGTCAGCGTCGCTTTGGGCTCGGTGATGGTGAACAGGCTGCTCGCCGGTGAAGTGTCGGCGCGCTACGTGCCGGTCGCGGCGCTAGCCCTGTCGGGCTTCATGATCGACTTGTGGCTGGCGACCCGCGGCTACGAGATCCAGACGGCGGGCGCCACCATCGCCCAGTTCCTGGCGAGCGGCGGAAGCTGGCGCATCCTCATCGACCTGGCAGGCATCGCTTTTGCCGGCGGCATGTTCATCGTGCCGCTCTACGCCATCCTTCAGACCCACAGCCCGCCCGCGGAACGATCGCGCACCATCGCCGCCAACAACATCGTCAACGCCGCCGTCACCGTCGTCATGGTGGCCGTGCTTGCCGCTTTGCTCGGCTCCGGGGTGGACGTGCCCGCGATCATCGGCATCCTCGGCGGCGCGACCTTGGCGGTGGCCCTGGTTTCCTGCTGGCTGCTTCCCGAGACGGTCATCAAGAGCCTGGTCCGCGGCCTGCTGCGGCTGCTCTACCGGGTCGAGGTCGAGGGCGAGGAGAATATGCCGCTGCCGGGCGAGCGCGCGGTGGTGGTGGTCAACCATGTCTCCTTCCTCGACGGGCTGCTGCTCGCCGCCTTCCTTCCGGGCAAGCCGACCTTCGCCGTCCACACCCGCATCGCCAAAGCCTGGTGGGTGCGCCCCTTGCTCGGCCTGTTCGACGCCTTTCCAGTCGATCCGGTCAACCCGATGGCGGCCAAGGCGATGGTGCGGGCGGTCAAGGAAGGCCGCACGTTGGTGATCTTCCCCGAAGGCCGGATCACGGTCACCGGGGCGCTGATGAAGGTGTTCGACGGCCCCGGCATGGTCGCCGACAAGGCCGATGCGCCGATCGTCCCGGTCCGCATCGACGGCGCGCAATATTCGCCTTTCTCGCGGCTGCGCGGCAAGGTGCGGCTGCGTAGCTTCCCTAAGATCCGGCTGACCATCCTGCCGCCGCGCCGCTTCGCCATCGACGGCACGATGAGCGCACGCCAGCGCCGCGCGATCGCCGGCCGCCGCCTCTATGACGAAATGAGCGAGATGATCTTCGCGACCTCGAACACCGGCCGCACCCTGTTCGAAGCCTTGCTCGACGCCCGGCGCATCCACGGCGGTAAGGCGCCGATCGTCGAAGACATCAAGCGCGAGCCGCTGAGCTACAACCGCCTCGTCGCCGGCAGCATGGCGCTGGGGCGGCCGCTGGCACGGCTCGCGGCGCCGGACGAAGCGGTCGGCGTGCTGCTGCCCAATGTCGGCGGCGTCGCGGTGACCTTCTTCGCGCTCCAGGCGGCCGGGCGGGTACCGGCCATGCTCAACTACACCGCGGGCCTCACCAATTTGAAAGCGGCCTGCGCGGCAGCGGAAATCCGCACCATCGTGACGGCGCGCGCCTTCGTCGAGCAGGCGAAGCTCGCCGACACCATCGCCGGCCTCGAGGCAAGCGGGCTCATCGTCGCCTATCTCGAGGATATCGGCGCGGGCATCGGGAAAGGCGGCAAGCTGCGCGCACTCGCGGCAGCGCGGTTTGCGCGCCAAATCCACCGCGCGAAGCGGGTTTCGCCTGACGCCCCGGCCGTGATCCTGTTCACCAGCGGATCGGAGGGGCTGCCCAAGGGCGTGGTGCTGACCCACCGCAATTTGCTCGCCAATTGCCAGCAGCTGGCGGCGCGGATCGACTTCAACGCCTCGGACATCGTCCTCAACGCGCTCCCGGTCTTCCACAGCTTTGGGCTGACCGGCGGCACCTTGCTGCCGATCCTGAACGGCGTTCGGACCTTGCTCTATCCGAGCCCGCTCCACTACCGGATCGTGCCGGCGCTCGCCTATGACGCGAACGCGACCATCCTGTTCGGCACCGACACCTTCTTGGCGGGCTATGCGCGGATGGCGCACGGCTATGATTTCTATTCGCTGCGCTACATCTTCGCCGGCGCCGAGCGGGTGCGGGACGAGACGCGCAGGACCTATTCGGACAAGTTCGGGCTCCGCATCCTCGAAGGCTATGGCGCGACCGAGGCGGGCCCGGTGATCGCGGTCAACACGCCGATGCACTTCCGCGCCGGTTCGGTCGGCCGGCTGCTCCCGGGTATCACCGCGCGCCTCGATCCGGTGCCGGGCATTGCGGAGGGCGGCCGGCTGGCGATACGGGGGCCCAACATCATGGCGGGTTACCTCAAGGCGGATGCGCCGGGCCTGCTGCAGCCGCCCGAGGGCGGCTGGCACGATAGCGGCGATATCGTCACCATCGACGAAGAAGGCTTCGTCACCATCCGCGGACGCGCCAAGCGCTTCGCCAAGATCGGCGGGGAGATGGTGTCGCTGCCGGCGGTGGAAGGTTATGCCGCCGCTGTGTGGCCGGAGGCGGACCACGCCGTCGTGACCCGCCCGGACCCGCGCAAGGGCGAACAGCTCGTCCTCTTCACCACACGGGCCGACGCGGACGCGGGCGCCTTGCAGGCCTGGGCCCGCGCCAACGGCGTCACCGAGCTGATGATCCCGCGCGACATACGGGTGCTCGACGCGCTGCCGGTGCTGGGGACCGGCAAGCTCGATTATGTCGCGATGGGCGAGGCGGCCGCGCTCTCCCCCCAAGGCGGGAAGCTGCAGCCTGCGGCGGTGTGATGCAATTGTCAGCTTCGGGCCCGTAATCGTGCCATCTCGCGGCGCCGCGAGGAACCGGGTAGAAGACTCCCATGGCACCGATTGGCGCAGGCGGCATTGCAGAGCCCACCGACGAGGCATTCCTCGAATCGATCGAACTCACCCCGATCGCCACGGTGGTGACCGACGCGGAAGCGGTCGACAACCCGATCGTGGCGGCGAATGCGGCCTTTTGCGAGCTGACCGGCTATTCGAAGGCGGAGATATTGGGCCGCAACTGCCGGTTCCTGGCGGGGCCGAAATCGGAGCCCGCCGCCCGCGAAGTCCTGCGCCAAGCGATCAAAGAGCAGCGTCCCGCGCTGACCGAGATCACCAACTATCGCAAGGACGGCAGCACCTTCCGCAACGCCGTGATGATCGCTCCCGTTCTGCGCGGAGACAGCGTCGCCTTCTTCATCGGCTCGCAGATGGACACCAGCGGAACCGCGCGGCTGGAGACCCGGCGGATGCAGGCCGAGACTTTGGTCTCCGCCTTGACCCCGCGGCAGCGCCAGGTCCTCGACCATATGATCCGCGGCTACCGCAACAAGCAGATCGCGCCGCTGCTCGGCATCGACGAGAAGACGGTGAAGATGCACCGCGCGGGCCTCCTCACCCGGCTCAAGGCGCCGACCTCGGCGGACGCGATCCGGATCGGAGTGGAAGCGGGGCTGCAGCTCAGCGATCGCGGCTGATCGCGAACTGCGCGACCGCCTCGAGCAATTGCGCCCGCCCGGCGAAGGCGCGGAGATGCTCGACCGCCTGGTCGACCAATATCTCCGCCTGGCGGCGGGCGCGGTCGGCGCCCAGCAAGGTGACGAAGGTCGCCTTGCCCTGTTCCTCGTCCTTGCGCAGCCTTTTGCCGGCCTTGGCCTCGTCGCCGTCATGGTCGAGCAGGTCGTCGGCGATCTGGAAGGCGAGCCCGACGCAATGGGCATAGCCGCGCAGGCTGGTGCGAAGCTCGGGCGCGGCGCCGCCGAGGATCGCGCCCGCCTCGACGCTCCAGCCGATCAGCGCGCCGGTCTTGAGGCGCTGGAGCCGGGTGATGGTGTCGAGGTCCATCGCCTCGCCGGGCAGCAGGTCGAGCATCTGGCCGCCGGCCATGCCGGCCGCGCCCGCCGCCCGCGCGAGCTCGCCGACGAGCTCGGCGCGGATGTCGCCGGACGGGTGGGTCGCCGCGTTCGCCAATAATTCAAAGGCGAGCGCCAAGAGGGCGTCGCCGGCGAGGACCGCGGTCGCTTCGTCGAAGGCGCGGTGCACGGTCGGCTTGCCGCGCCGCAGATCGTCATCGTCCATGCACGGCAAGTCGTCATGGATCAGCGAGTGGGCGTGGACGCATTCGACGGCAAGCCCGGCGCGGAGCGCGCGCTCCCGCGGCACTCCGAACAGGCTCGCCGACGACAGAACCAGCAACGGGCGCAGCCTTTTGCCGCCGCCGACCGCGGCGTAGCGCATCGCGGTGTACAATCGACGGCGCGGGTCGGGCGGGTCGGCGAGCGCGTCCTCGAGCAGCGCGTCGATATCGGCGGCGGTGCGGCGCATCAGCGGGCCGAGCGTCACCGCGACCCGGATCTTGTCGATCATGGTCATGCGACCGCGACCCGCCTGAACATGATCGTCTCCTCGGCCGCCGCCACTTCCTCGATCCGGAGCCGGTAGCGGGCGCGAAGCGCGTCGATTATGCCGTCGACGACGCTTTCGGGAGTCGAGGCCGCCGCGGTGACGCCGATAACCCGGCTTTGCCGCAGCCGCGCCCAATCGAGCGCATCCGCGGTCGAGACCAGCTGCACCGACGCGCAGCCGGCGGCGGCGGCGAGTTCGGCGAGCCGGCAGGCGTTGGACGAGAAATCCTCGCCGGCGACGATGACGGCGTCGGCGCGCGCGGCGATGGCGCGCACCGCGCCTTGGCGATTGGTGGTGGCGTAACAGATGTCGCTGCGCGGGGGCGTCGCGACGTCGGCGAATCGGCCCTTGATCGCCGCCAGCATTTCGGCCGCCTCGTGGACCGAATAAGTGGTCTGGACGGCGACGCCGACCGGGAGGTCCGGCGGCAGATCCAGAGCGGCGACGTCCGCCGCGCTTCGCACCAGGCTGGCCGCGCCCTCGGGCAGATGGCCGAGCGTGCCGACGATCTCGGGATGCCCTTCGTGCCCGACCAGGACGACGTGGCGCCCAGCCTGATGATGCTTTTGCACCTCGCGATGGACCTTCGCCACCAGCGGGCAGACCGCGTCATAGACGCGCAGCCGGCGCCGCTCCGCCTCCTCCTTGACGATCGGAGCGACTCCGTGGGCGGACAGGATGACGACCGCCCCTTCCGGAGCCTCGCTCAATTCCTGGATGAACACGGCACCTTCCGCGGCGAGCATGCGCATCACCGTCAGATTGTGGACGATCGGCCGGCGGACGAAGACCGGGGCGCCGTGCAGGGCGAGCGCATCGCGCACCGCATCGATCGCGCGCCGCACTCCGGCGCAGAAGCCGCGCGGCGCGGCCAGCAGCACCTGGACCTCCGGGCGGAGGTCAGCGGCATCGCCGTCGCGAAACGCGTGCGCGGGACTGGGCAGGCATAGCTCCAACATGTATTCCCTGCATCCCGCCCCATTTCAGAGGTTAGAGGGGCGGCCCCGGCGAATCCACATGGACTAAAGCAGGTATTGCATGCGCACCGTCTGGCGCGCGATGCCGCCGCCAAGGTCGAAGCGGACCTGGCCGAAGCGCGGCGGACCGAAACGGATGGTCGGATTGCGCGAAAAGCCGAAGCCCTCACGAGGTATTCCTATCATCGTATCGAGCTTGCCATTGCCATTCTCGTCATGGATCACCGACAGGGCCCAGGCCCCCGGGGCGATGCCGGCGATGCGGATCGGCGTGCGCAGCCGCGCGTCGACGCTGCGTTTGACGGCGCCGGGGTCGCTCCCGCAATCGGGGAAATGCGCGGGATTGCGGGTCAGGCAAAGGTGAACCAGCCCGCGGCCGTTCCGAAGGCGCTCGACATTGACCTCCAGCTCAGGCGGCGGGGCGAGCGGTGCGGCGGCAAGCATGAGGATGATCATAGGCTTGGCTACAGGCCAACGGGCGGGGTTGCCATCTGGTATTTAGGCGGGGTGGTCGCTTGACCGCCGCCCGCCCCCGTCTCGTCATCGCCGGCGGCGGCCTCGCC
Organism: Allosphingosinicella sp.; assembly: GCA_036388655.1. GTDB lineage: Bacteria > Pseudomonadota > Alphaproteobacteria > Sphingomonadales > Sphingomonadaceae > Allosphingosinicella. Next base: position 6,767 of record DASVRK010000123.1, read on the forward strand.
GGCTGCCTTGCCGCGCTGGCGCTGGCGGCGCGGCGTCCGGACGTTGACCTGCTGCTGGTCGAGCAGGGCGACGGCTTCGGCGGCAACCACATCTGGTCCTGCTTCGACAGCGATGTCGCGGGCGAGGACAGCTGGCTGTTCGAGCTCCTGGCGGCCCGTCGCTGGCCCGACCACGAAATCCACTTCCCGCACCGGAGCCGAATCCTCGGACTGGGCTATAACAGCCTCCGCTCAGCCGATCTCGACCGGATCATGCGCGAGACGCTGCGGCCCGACCAATATCGGCTCGGCCGGCGCATTGCCGAGGTTGGGACCCAACATGTGCTGCTCGAGGGCGGCGAGCGGATCGAGGCCGACGGCGTGATCGACGCCCGCGGCGCCTCCGAACTGCCGGGCCTCGAGCTTGGCTGGCAGAAATTCCTCGGCCGCACCTACCGCTTCGACCGGCCGCATGGCTGCGCCCGGCCGCTGATCATGGACGCCCGGGTGGAGCAGGATAACGGCTACCGCTTCGTCTACCTGCTGCCGTTCGACGAGGCCCGGCTGATGGCCGAGGATACTTATTATTCGGCGACCCCGGTGCTCGACCTGCCGCTGCTGCGATGCCGGCTGGACAGCTATCTGAGCCGCAAGGGATTGGGGCCGGCGGAAGTGACTGGCGAGGAGACGGGCGTGCTCCCCGTGGTGCTCGCCGGCGAGGTGGCGAGCGTGTGGCCGGCCGCCGAGCCCCCGGTGGCGCGGCTGGGCCTCAGGGGCGGCTTCTTCCATCCGACCACCGGCTATTCGCTGCCCGACGCGATCCGCAACGCCGCCCTGCTCGCCGCGTCGTCCGAATTCGGCAGCAAGGCGCTTCACGACCTCTTCCGCGGCCGCGCGGCGGCTTTGTGGGACGAGCGGCGCTTCTACCAGAAGCTCAACCGCATGCTGTTCAGGGCGGCGGCGCCCAACCGGCGCTACCGCGTGCTCGAACATTTCTACCGGCTGCCGGAGCCGCTCATCGCCCGCTTCTATGCCGGCCGGCTGACGACGCTCGACAAGCTGCGCATCCTTTCCGGCCGCCCGCCGGTGCCGGTCGGCCGCGCGCTCGCGGCGCTTCGGAACCGCGCCGCATGAGCCGGCGCGCGGCGGTGATCGGCTCC
>DASVRK010000124.1:0-9673 GCA_036388655.1 Allosphingosinicella sp.
GGACGCCGGCTCCTGCTCGTCGCGCGTCGTGTTCAACGCGCCGAGCGCACATACGATGGGCCTCGAATTCGAACTGTTCGCCTCGCCGGTGGAAGGCCTGGACCTGTCGCTGACCGGCAGCCTCATCGAGGCCGAGTTCGATTCGACCATCCTCAAGGCGAATGGCGACATCCTCGAAGGCATTGCCGAGGGCAACCGGCTGCCGTCGGTGCCGAAATTCCAGATTTCGGCCAATGCCAGCTATAGCTGGCCGATCGATGCCAACGGCACCGACGCGTTCGTGGCGGCCTCCTTCCAGCATATCGGCAGCCGCTTCACCCAGCCCGGCGACCAGGAGAACAACCCGCGCACATTCGTCCACGGCCTGCCGTTCGGCGGGGCGCCGGCGACCGCCTCGACCACGCTCGATCTGAAGCTGCCCGACTACCAGCTGGTCAACCTCAGCGCCGGCGTCGAGATGGACAACGGCATCGACGTGATCGCCTATGTCAACAATGTGTTCGACGAGAATGCTTTGCTGTCGTTCGACCGGGAGCGCGGCGGCCGCGCCCGGCTGGGCTTCTCGACCAACCAGCCGCGCACCTTCGGCGTCACCGTCCGCAAGGAATTCTGATGGCGGTGGCCGGCCCGGCGTCGGACCGGCTCCGCTCCAGGTGAGAGGGATGCGCGCAATCACCCGCCGATCCGCGTTGCTGGTTGGGGCCGGAGCCGCGGCGACGGCCGCCGCCCCCAGGGCCGCACGCGCCCGCGGCGACGCCGGCCGCACCGTCGTCGTCGGAGCGGGCGCGTTCGGGGCGTGGACGGCGGAGCATCTCCGCCGCGCCGGCCACAAGGTGATGCTGCTCGACGCCTGGGGGCCCGCGCACAGCCGCGCCTCGTCGGGCGGGGAATCGCGCATGACCCGCGGCGCCTACGGCCCCGACGAAGTCTATGCGCGGATGGCGCGGGATTCGCTGATCGAATGGCGGGCGCTGTCGGGCCGGGCGGGGCTGCCGATCTTCCACGAAACCGGCGTGCTGTTCTTCTTCCCGACGCTCGAACCTTATGCCGAGCAGACGATGGCGGTGCACCGCAGGCTCGGCTTCGACACGATGCTGATGGAGCCCAAGCAGCTGCGCGAGCGCTTCCCGCAGATGAACTGGGACGGCGTCGCGATCGGCATTTACGAGCCCGGCTTCGGCGCGCTGATGGCGCGGCGGGCGGTCCAGACTTTGGTCGCCGAATATGTGCCGCAGGGCGGGCTTTACGAGCGCGCCGCGGTGGCGCCGCCGACGGGCGCCGGCGATCGGCTCACCCATGTGACGACCGCCAAAGGCGACCGGATCGAGGCCGACCGCTTCGTCTTCGCCTGCGGGCCGTGGCTGCCCAACCTGTTCCCCGATCTGCTCGGCACGCGCATCTTCCCGACCCGGCAGGAAGTGTTCTTCTTCGCGCCCGCGGCCGGCGACGAGCGTTTCCTTCCCGGCCGCCTGCCGGGCTGGGCCGACTTCAACGGCGGCGACATCTATTACGGCTTTCCCGACCTCGAAGGGCGCGGCTTCAAGATCGCGCACGACAAGCACGGGCCGCCGATCGATCCGGACCGCGGCGACCGCGGCCATTCGGAGGCCGCTCTGGCCGACGTGCGCGGCTATATGAAGCGGCGCTTCCCGGCGCTGGCCGACCGGCCGATGACCGAAGCGCGGGTCTGCCAATATGAGAATAGCGCCAATGGCGACTTGCTGATCGACCGCCACCCGCGGTGGGCGAACGTCGTGCTGGTCGGCGCCGGATCGGGCCACGGCTTCAAGCACGGGCCGGAGGTCGGCCGCTACGCCGCGGCGCTGACGGCGGGGACGCTCGAGCGGACGGAGCCGCGCTTTTCGCTCGCCACCAAGGCGGAGACGCAGGCGCGCGCGGTGCATTGAGGGGCGCGCGGCTTCGTCGCAGCAAGCGCCAAACCTGGTGGCACAGCCGCCGCCGTCATGAGCGAAAAAGTAATCTAGCCAGTGGTAACGCCGACGAGTTGATGACGGGAGCGACCGCTCCCGCACCGGGGGGACGCCATGGCAATCACGATAAGCTACGCGCTGCACTATGAGACAAGCCTCGACACGGGCGGCCTGACCTCCGCGATCGACGCGGTCGGGCTCGAGGGTGGCGGGCTCGCCATGATCGGCAACGAAGGGGCGGCATCGCGGTCGCTATTCCTCGACAGCGACGGCTTCCAATCGAGCGGGGGCCCCTATTCCGGGAGCGGCGGCGCGGTCGCGCAGCTCGCCAACGGCGACGTCGTGCTGGTCCGCGACTCCGGCAACGAGTTCGTCTATTCGGTGAGGACCGCGGACGACCGGGTGGTGCGGGGCACCTACCCGCTCGGCGGGACGAGCCATGTTTCCCACGTCGACGTGGCGGCGCTCGACGGCGGCGGCTTCGTGATCGCCTATGAGCAAAAGGTGGGCGAGGGCGACAGCGACATCCGCCTGAGGATCCTGGATCCGAACGGTTCGGGCGCGGCGCCGATCATCACCGTCGCCGGAACGAGTGACCTTGAACAGGGCGTCAGCGTGGCGGGCCTGGTCGGCGGCGGAATCGCCGTCGCATGGCACCGCACCGTCGGCGCCGAGACCGAAATGTGGCTCGCCGTCTATGAAAGCAATGGCGACGTCCGCTTCGCCCCCAGGCTGCAAGGCTTTCACGGGACGATCAATCGCAACGCCAGCCTGGTCGCGCTCCCGGACGGCGGCTTCGCCCTTGCCTATGAAGGCAGCGGCGTGAACGGCAACCCCCATACCGACATCTTTGTGGCGCTCTTCGATCCTCACAGCGCCTACGCGGGCCGCAAGCACGTCCTTTCCCACGAACATGATGCCGAGGAGGTCGACGACGGCGCGCCTTCGGCGACATTGCTGTCGAACGGGATGATCGCGGTGGGCTGGCTGAGGACTAGTCCCGACGGCGCGACCGATCCTCATTTCGAACTGGTCGACCCGCATAGCGCGCTGGAGCTGGCCGCCCTCGACCTCCCAGGCGACGGCATGAGCTCCGAGCTGGCGGTCGCTGGCATGAGCCTCGGCCGCCTCGCCGCCTTCCACACCAACGCCGCGACCGGCGACACGACCGGCGGCCTGCTGGAGGCGGTGCGGACGACCCGGGGCGACGAGGCCGACAACGTCCTGTCGGGCGACAGCCTGCGCGACATCATCTTCGGCGGCGGCGGCGCGGACACGATCTCCGGCGGCGGCAATGCCGACGCACTCGATGGCGGCGAGGGTGACGACACGTTCCGGTTCCAAGCCGCCGGCGCCGCGGCCGGCGCGACCGTCGACGGCGGCAGCGGCAGCGATCTCCTGCACATCGTGGATGGCGCCGACCTCACCGCCGTCGGCCTGGTCTCGATCGAGCGGATGCTGCTCGGCGGCGACTCCGGGGGGAGCCCTGTTGCCAAGGTCGTGATCGGGGCGGCCCAGATCGGCGCCGGACTTGCCTCCAACCTCGAAGTCTCGGGCGGCGATTCGGCCGACTGGTTCCAGGTGGTACTGGGCGGCGCCGCGTCCGTGGACCTGTCGCAGATGACGTTCACCAATTTCGACCCGGGAGCCGATCGCGTCACGATCCTCGGCGACGGCGATGCCGAGACCATCATGGGCTCGGCGCTGGGCGACGACATACGCGGCGGCGGCGGCAACGACCGGCTCAGCGGCGGCGGCGGCGTCGACCGGCTGCGCGGCGGCCTCGGCAACGATCTCTACACGGTCGATTGCGCCGGGGAGGCGATCGAAACGTCCGGCCAGGGAACCGACATCGTGCGCTCGGCGATAGGCTATACGCTCGGCGACCATATCGAGCGGCTGGAGCTGATCGGCGCGGGCCACATCAACGGCAGGGGCAATGCGCTCGGCAACGGGATCAACGGCAATGCCGGCGACAATATTCTCAACGGCCTCGCCGGCCGGGACATGCTGACCGGCGGTGCGGGCGCGGACGATTTCGCCTTCACGACCGCGCTCGATGCGCCCGGCAACGTCGACCTGGTCGCGGATTTCGAAGTGGGCATCGACCGCATCCGGCTCGACGATGCGATCTTCGGGGGCCTCACCGATGCCGCCCTCGCCACCGCCTTCCATGTCGGCAACGCCGCCGCCGACGCCTCGCACCGGATCATCTACAATGCCGAGACCGGCGCCCTTTATTTCGATCCGGACGGTGCCGGCGGCGCGCGCCAGATCCGGTTCGCGACGCTCGATGCGGGGCTGGCGCTGAGCGCCGCCGACTTCATCATCGTCTGAGCCCGCGCGCGGGCGCTCAGTCGAGCGGCACTTCGCGCGGGCGGCCGCTATTGGCGAATTCCGGGCGGATCGTGGATTGCGGAAGATTGTCCTGGGCCGCCGGAGCCGTCACGGTGTCGTCGGCGATGGCGAGCGCGGCGCGCCCGGCCGGCGCGGCGATCCGGAGCGGCTCGAACAAAGCGGCGGGCGGGACTTCCAGCCGGGGCGCCGCCGAAGCGAAGGTCAGGCGCGTCGCCGCCGGCTTTGGGATCGGCTCCGACGCGGCATAAGGCGCGCGGAAGGCGGCGGGCTCGCCCCAGCCATTGGGGAAGCGATAGAAGATGTGCGCGCCGATGGCGGCGATCTTGGCGAGCCGCGGCGCCCAATGCGGGTGCACCGCGAACGTATGATAATGGGTGGCGTGGCCCACCGGCGCGAACACCTTGCCGGCGAGCGCTTCGGAGGCCAGCAGGCGGGCGCGGCTCCAGCCGGTCGCCGAGGGGCGGCGGACCAGCGAACCGTCGCAAGTGAAAGTGAACTGGCAGCCGCCGCCGGCGCGCATCGGCCCCTGGTAGACGACGCCGCAGACGCTGTTCGGATAAGCGGGATGGCGGACCCGGTTCAGCACCACCTGAGCGACGGCGCGCTGGCCGGCTTCGGTCTCGGAGGCGGCTTCGTAATAAATCGCTTGGGCAAGGCAATCGATCGCGCGCATCTGATCGAGCGGGGTGGCCGCGCGGAACAGCGACGGCCGCGCCGCCGGACTGGGGGCGGCGGCGAAGGGGATGGCGGCGTTGAGCGCGACGGCCTTGGCGGCGGGCAGAGCGGGCGCCATCACCGATTCGGGGGCGGGCGGCGTCTCCAGGGTCGAGAGCGGCGGCAGCGTCAAGGTGAGGCCGGCGCGGGCGGGAGCAACCGCGCTGCCGGCGGGAACGCAGGAGGCGGACAAGGCCAGCATGCCGACGACGAGCAGGTCGCGCGGGTGCAGGCGGTGCGCGCTGGAGCGGTAAGCGATTGACTTCATACTCTTCCGACAGCCTTTCGGCCCGCTCGAGGAGCGAGGTCGGCAGACGCTATGCGCAGTTTCGAGCCTTTGTCGCGCCCGGATTTCGGCCCGTCCCGGAATGGCACGAAGTGGCGGGAGGATGTGAAATCGGTTCAAGCGGGGATGCGTAGACCGGGATTGGTTCCTGTTGGCTTAACTCCGCTCATCCTGAGGGGCCGTCGAGCAAAGTCGAAGCGGCCTCTCGAAGGACGCACACTTCCGCTCATCCTGAGGAGCCGGTGAGCCTGCCGAACCATGAACAGGCCGGATTGCCCCCGGCAATCCTGAAACATGCCGGGGGCATGTTTCACCTTTTCATTCTCGAAGGACGCACCCAGGTCCTTCGAGACGGGCCTTCGCCAAGGCTCAGTCCCTCCTCAGGATGAGCGGGGTTCGACAAGCTCACCGCTCCTCAGGATAAGCGGCAATGGGGATCGATCCCCCGCTACCGGCGGAGGTACCCCTACCGGCGGAGGTCCCCGCTACCGCCGGAGGTCCCCCCGCTACCGCCGAAGATCGACGACATTGTCGCCGCGGCGACGCTCGTCGAGGGCGGCGCTGATGCGGGCCGCCACTTCGGCGATGCGGTAGGGCTTCTTCAGCAATATCTCGTCGGTCAGCTCCTCGCCGAACGTCTGGACGTCGGCATAGCCGCTGGCGAAGATAATCGGGAGGTCCGGGGAAAACTCGCGCACCCGGCGGGCGAGGTCGACCCCGGTCAGCCCCGGCATGGCGACGTCGGTGAGGAGAAGCGCGAATTGGCCGGCCTCGATCTCCTTGAGCGCCGCCTCACCGCTGCCGACCGCCACCACCTCATAGCCGATCTCCTCGACCAAAGCGGCCGCGACCATGCGGACATCGTCGTCGTCGTCGACGACCAGGATGCGGGCGCGCTCGCGCGGCCTCGCCTCGAGCAGGGTGGCGGCCGGAGCGGCGGCCTGTTCGCGGGTGCGCGGCAGATAAATGGTGACGGTGGTGCCCTCGCCCTCGCGGCTGTCGATCCGCGCGGCGCCGCCCGACTGGCGGGCGAAGCCGTAAAGCTGGGCAAGGCCGAGGCCGGTGCCCTTGCCCTGCTCCTTGGTCGTGAAGAAGGGTTCGAATGCGCGCGCCAGCACGCCGGGCGTCATGCCGGTGCCGGTGTCCGAGACCGCGATGGCGACATATTCGCCGGGCGGGAGCTCCGCCGCCAGCGGGGCCGGCACGGATTCGACGTTGCGGGTGCTGACGGTCAGCCGGCCGCCGCCGGGCATGGCGTCGCGCGCGTTGATCGCGAGGTTGAGGATCATCACTTCGAGCTGGGTCGGGTCGGCCAGCGCCTTCCAGAGGTGCGGATCGAGCCGCGTCTCGACCCGCACGTGGGGGCCGATCGTGCGGGCCAGCATGTCGCCCATGCCCGACACGATCTCGTTCGGCTGGAGCGGCGCCGGCGACAGCCGCTGGCGGCGCGAGAAAGCGAGCAATTGGGCGGTGAGCTGGGCGCCGCGTTCGGCCGCCTGCAGCGCATTCCCGGCGAGGCGGCGCAGCTTCTCGTCGTCGGTGCGGCGCAGCAGCAGATCGAGCGAGCCGACGACGGCGGTGAGCAGGTTGTTGAAATCGTGGGCGATACCGCCGGTGAGCTGGCCGACCGCTTCCATCTTCTGGGCCTGGACCAGCCGCGCCTCGGCGCGCTCGCGCTCGCCAATCTCGGCGGTCAGCCGGTCGTTGGCGGCGGCGAGGTCGCGGGTGCGCTCCTCGACCTTGGCCTCGAGCGTGTCGGCGAGCTCGCGAAGCTCGGCCCGGGCCGCCTCGCGCTCGGCCAAATGCCGCGCCGCCAGCCGCTGGCGCGAGCGGCCGCGCCGGGCGGCCCGTGCGGCGCTGACGAGCGAGGCGGGATGAAGCGGCCGTTCGAGGACGGTGACGTTGACCAGCTCCTCGATCGAGCGCGCGCCCTGGCGGGTCTCGCCGCGGCGGGTGAGCAGCACGAACGGGAAGTCCGACCAGGGCGGCTGCCGGTCGATCGCCTCGCGCAGGCGCGCCGTGCCGATCCGCGCCAGCGCGTCGTCGGTCACGATCGCGCCCGCCGCCTCGCCGGCGATCAACGCCTCGAGCAACTGGTCGCCATCGTGATCGTAACGGCAGGCGAGCTGCGCGCTCGCCAGCAATTCGCCGATCACCTGGGCGTCCCGCCCGGCCGGCGCGATCACCAGGAAGACGTCCAGATCGGCTTGGTCAGCCCCGCTCGGCACCGCGGTCCCGAAGCAAATTCACGCCTCCTTCTATGGTGGGCACTCCGGTGAGAACGCCGCGGAACCCATCGAGTTTCTCGCCGACGCGAATGCCGCCGGCGTCGATCTTGAGCTCGCGCAACGTCGATTCGTGCGCGCCGGTGCGCTTCTTCAGCACCGAGATGGCGCGGCGAATCTCCCCGCGAGCCTCGAAAAAGCGCAGCAGCATCACCGCATCGGCGAGGTAGGTGAGATCGATCGGCGACTGCATGTGGCCGACCATCCCGCTCTGCGCCAGCACCAGCAAGGTGAGGATCCCCTGCTGATTGAGGTAGGTCACGATCTCGTGCATCTGGAGCAGCATATATTGCTCCTCCGGCATCGCATGCTGATAGCCGGAGAGCGAATCCAGGACGACGATCTGAGCGCCCTCCTCGACCTGCTGGCGCAGGATCGAGGTCAGCTCTCCGGGGGAAAGCTCGGCCGGATCGACCTGCCGAAACGTGAACAGGCCCTTTTGCTGATAGTCGTCAATGTCCATGCCGAGGCCGCGCGCCCGGCGCAGGAAGATGGCCTCGGTCTCGTCGAAGCTGACGAAGAAGGCCTTTTCTCCCCGCGCGAGGCCGGCATAGGCATATTGCAGCGCCAGCGTCGACTTGCCCGCCCCGGACGGGCCGATGATCAGCGTCGAGGTGCCATAATCGAGGCCGTTCCCGGTCAGCCGGTCGAGCGCTTCGACCCCGCTCAGCGCCACCTTCTCGGCGCGGCCGCCGTCCGGGTAGGAGCTCGCCACCAGCCGCGGGAAGATATCGAGCCCGCCGGTGCGGATGGCGAAATCGTGGAAGCCGCCGCGGAAGGCGCGGCCGCGCATCTTGTAGACGCGCAGGCGCCGGCGCTCGGCGCCGTAGGCGACCGCGACCTGATCGAGCCGGACGACGCCGTGGGCGAGGCTGTGCAGGCTGAGGTCGTTCTCGGTTTGGGTGAGATCGTCGAGGAACAGGACGGTGCAATTATGCTTGGCGAAATAATGTTTGAGCGCCAGCACCTGCCTGCGAAAGCGGAGCGGCCCCTGGGCGAGCAGCCGGATCTCGGACAGGCTGTCGAACACGATCCGCGCCGGCGCCATCCGCTCGACCTCGTCCATCACCATCTGCACGGTCTCGCCGAGCTCGAGGTCGGAGGCGTAGACGATCGATTGCTCGCGCTCGGTGTCGAGGCTCAGCTCGGGCGGCACCAGCTCGAAAATGTCGATCCCGCCAAGGTCCCAGCCATGGGTGGTGGCGACGTGGAGCAGCTCGTTCCGGCTCTCCGACAGGGTGATATAGAGGCAGCGTTCGTGCTTTGCGGCGCCATCGAGCAGGAATTGCAGCCCGAGCGTGGTCTTGCCCGCACCGGGCTCGCCCTCGAGGAGGTGGACGCGGTTTGCGGCATAGCCGCCGCGCAGGATGTAATCGAGCGCAGCCGAGCCCGACGATACCGGTCCCGCATCCTCCAGCAATTCACGCTCACCCGACATTCGGCCGTCTCCTTCCGGTCCGCCTCTGCCCGATCCGCGTCCGGCGTGCAATTTGGATCAAGTCCTGGTGCTGCGATCCCGGTCGCGGAAATCGTCCCGCCGGAGACTTGCCACACAGGACGGCCACACCCACCTGCAACACAGTTGCCGCGAGGCAACAGTGGACATTTGGGAGTGGCTGGAGAACGAAGCGCGATATGGCGGATCTCTATTCACAACTGGGCGTGGCGCGGAGCGCAAGCGAAGCCGAGATCAAGAAGGCGTATCGCAAGCTCGCCAAGGAGCTGCATCCGGACCGCAACAAGGACAATCCGCAGGCGACCGACCGCTTCTCCAAAGTCACCCGCGCCTACGACATCCTCACCGACAAGGATAAGCGCGCCCGCTACGATCGCGGCGAGATCGACGAGGACGGCAATCCGCGGATGCCGTTCGGCTATGGCGGCGGTGCGGGCGGCCCCCGCCCCGGCCCCGGCGGCTTCCGCGGCCCCAACGGCGAGGAATTCACCGCCGACACCGCGGATCTATCTGACCTGTTCGATGGCCTGTTCAGCGGCGGCCAGCGGCGCAGCGGGGGTGGCGGCGGCGGACCGTTCGGCGGCTTCCGAGGGTTCGGAAGGCGATCGGCTCCTCCGCAGAAGGGCGCAGACGTCGCCTACCG
>DASVRK010000125.1:0-3906 GCA_036388655.1 Allosphingosinicella sp.
AGCATCAAGGGCGAAGGCGACTATGTGTTCGGGGTCAACAGCTTCAGCGGCAATTATGTCGACGGCGAGATATTGAGCGGCAACACGAAGATCGAGGTCGGCACCATCGAGATCAGCGGCGACCATGCCGCCGGCGTGGTCGCGACCAGCTATGGGTCACTCGAGGTCAAGGTCGACGACCTCAAGATCGATGGAAATGAAAGCGGCGGCGTGTTCGCCTCGGCGATCGGGAACGTCAGCGTCGAGGTCGGCGATGCCGTCTTCACCGGCGACAATAATGGCGCGATCGTCGCCTTCAGCTATGGTGAGGCGAGCGTGAAGCTCGGCACGCTCACCGCCGAGAATGGCGGCGGCGTCGTCGCGTTCGGGACCGAGGGCGCCTATGCGAGCGCCGACAAGATCGCGATCAGCGGCGACTTCCAGAACGGCATCCAGAGCGTTTCCATGTTCGGCGATGCGACGCTGAAAGTGGGCGAGGTCAGCACCAACGGCTTTTTCGCGGTCGCGGTGAACGGCGATTCCGGCCAGGGCGACGTCCGCATCGAGGCCGGGAAGATCACCACCGCCGGCGAGCTCGCCATGGGCATCCGCGCCTTCGGTCGCACCACCTCGATCGAGCTCACCGGCCCCCTCTCCACATCGGGCGACTGGGCGTTCGGCATCCTCAATGCGTCCATGCATGGCGACGCAACGGTCCGCGCCTCGGGACCGATCTCGACCACGGGCGAGGGTGCGGTCGGCGCGTGGATTACCGGCCGCTACGGCACCGCCGACATCGTCGTCGACAGCGTCTCCACCTCCGGCGACGACGCGCGCGGCATCTGGGCGACCGGCGAGGACGGCCAGGTCAAGCTCGTCGCCGAGGAGGTCAGCACCAGCGGCGCCAATGCCGACGGCATCCACGCCCGCACCCGCTATGTCGAAGTCTTCCTCGGCCAGCCGCCCGTCCCCGACCCGGTCGAGTTCACCGGCGATATCGACATCGAGGCCGGGACGGTCAGCGTCACCGGCGCCGGCTCGATCGGCATCAGCGCGCGCGGCCTCGGCCGGGTCGATATCGATGTCGGCTCGGTCAGCGCCGTCCACAGCTACGGCGTCGACGTGAACATGATCGGCGAGGCCTCGCTCCGGATCGGGGAGCAGGCGATCTCGAAGCGGGCAACCGCCGTCCGCATGGAAGCCGCGGACATCGACATCGCGGTCGATGAGGGCGCTCTGGTGCGCGGCGCGGAGCATGGCATCGTGATCCGCGCCGAAGGCGAGCGCTGCGTGGCGCCCAATCCCAAGGACGGGAGCTTGAGCCCCTGCCCCAATCCCGGCGACGACGAATTCCACGATCCCGTCCCGGTGCCCGGCCCCGGCGGCGCCGCGACCATCGTCAATGCGGGAACGATCCGGGGCGGGACCGGCTATGCCGTCAAGGTCGAGAAAGGCGCGCTGACGCTCCGCAACAGCGGCAGGATCGTGGGCGCAATGCTGCTCGCCGACGGTGACGACCTGATCGAGAATGAAGGCACGTTCGACGTGCGGGCGGACAGCGACTTCGGCGCCGGCGACGACCGCTTCGTCAATAGCGGCGTCGTGAAGCTCGGCACGACCTCGGCGCCCGCCACCTACCGCTTCCTCGGCCTCGAACGCTTCGACAATCAGGGTCTGGTCGATCTCCGCAACACCGCCGTAGGCGACGTCTTCTCCCTTTCGGGCGATTACGCGGGCAGCGGCGATGCCACCCTTGCGCTCGACGTCGATCTTGCCAACAACAAGGCCGACACGTTCGTCGTGGAAGGCGCGGCGACGGGCGAGACCCAGATCGTGCTGGACCTGACCCCCGGCACCGCCAGACTGACCAGCGAGAGCGGGATCACTTTGGTCGAAACCGGAGAAGACTCCAACTCCGACGCCTTCGTCCTGGCCGAATCCTCGCAGGACATCGGTTTCATCCGCTACGGCCTCAACTATGACGCGGCGGCGCGGCGCTACGCGCTCACCGGCGTCGCGAGCGCCGGCGCCTACCGCCAGCTCAACGCGCTCGAAGGCGCCGAAAATCTCTGGCACGTCTCGGCCGACGCCTGGCGCGCCAATGCCGCCGCCGAGCGCGACGCGCGCTTCGCCGGCGCCGACGGACCGCGGCGTGGAACGCTGTGGGCGCAGGCGCTCGGCGGGCGGATCTCGCGCGACGAGGATACCGACGAGGCCGGCATCGCCGGCGGAGAAACCGTCGATTTCGCCTATGAGCAGAGCCGGATCGGCGGCCAGCTAGGCGTCGACTTCGCCGGCTACGACCGCAACGACAGCGGGCTGCGCATCGGCCTCACCGCCGGCTATATCGATTCCGAGCTGGAATCCCGCGCCGCCGCCGAGAAGCTCGACATGGAGACGTTCAACGTCGGCGCCTATGCGAGCTTCACCAGCGGGCGCTTGTTCGCCGGCGCGCTCCTCAAGCACGATTGGCACGATATCGGCTTCGACAGCGACGCGGACGGCTTCGAGGGCGACGCGGACGGCAGGACCTGGGGCGTCGAAGGCGAGATCGGTGCGCGCTTCGGCGGCGGCGGCTTCTTCGTCGAGCCGGTCGCCAGCCTCGCCTGGACCAGCACCAGCCTCGACGATCTCCAAGCGCTCGGCCAGTCGCTCGATTTTCGCGGCGCCGACGGCCTGCGCGGAAAGCTCGGAGCCCGCATCGGCGGGCGCAGCGACGTCGGCAACGGCGATGCCCTCGTCTTCCACGCCGCGGCCAAGGCGGTCCACGATTTCGGCGGCGACTATCGCCTCGACCTCAACAGCAGCGGCGCCGCCCAGGAGCTCTCCTCGAAGCGGATCGGCACGTTCGGCGAAGGCCTGATCGGCGCCTCCTATATCTGGCGCGGCGGGTTCGAGGCGTTCGTCGAAGGCCAAAGCGAGCTGGGCAGCGAATATGACGGGCTCGGCGGCCGCATCGGCTTCCGGCTGAGGCTCTAGTCCAGCTTGCGCCGATACCGGAACGTGAGGCACCGAGGGCGCCGCCGATGTCGCGCGCCCGCGCCATTTCCGGTCTAAGGTGCCTCCCGTGACCAAGCCCACCACCGCCGCGCCCGACATCACCGCATCGCGCGGCCTCTCGCGGTGGCTCAAGAGCCGCCACACCAGCTTCGCTTTCTCCTCCTACCAGACCGGGCAGCTGTTCCTGGTCGGCAGCCAGGCCGACGGCACCGTGTCGGTGAACCAGCATTATTTCCAGCGCGCGATGGGGCTCGCCTGGCGGCCGGGCCGGTTGTACCTCGCCTCGCAATATCAGCTCTGGCGGCTCGAAAACGTGCTGCGTCCGGGCGAGCTGGCGAACCGCGCCTTCGATCTCCTGCTGGTGCCGCGCAACGCCCAGACCACCGGCGACCTCGACATGCACGAAATCGCGGTCGACGATGCCGGCCGCGTGCTGTTCGTCAACACCAGCTATTCCTGCCTCGCCACGCTCGACCTCAGGAACAGCTTCCGGCCGATCTGGAAGCCGCCTTTCATCTCGCGGCTGGCGGCGGAGGATCGCTGCCATTTGAACGGCCTCGCCGTCGGGCCGCGCGGCGAGCCGCGTTACGTGACCGCGGTCAGCCGCTCCGATGTCGTGAACGGCTGGCGCGAGCGGCGGGCCGAGGGCGGCGTGCTGATCGACGTCGCGACGGGCGGGACCGTCACCGACCAATTGTCGATGCCGCATTCGCCCCGCCTCGTCGGAGACGACCTCTATTTGCTCGACAGCGGGCGCGGCTTCCTCGTCCGGATCGACCCCAAGGACGGCAGCCGCACCGACATCGCCTTCTGCCCCGGCTTCCTCCGCGGCCTGTCGATCCACGCCGGCCACGCGCTGGTGACCGTGTCCAAGCCGCGCGAGGCGACGTTCGGCGGGCTCGCCCTGGCCGGCGAGCTCGCCGCCCG
>DASVRK010000126.1:0-7539 GCA_036388655.1 Allosphingosinicella sp.
GCCTCCGCCGGCCGGCCGGCGCGCCACAGCTCGTCGGCCAGCAGCATCGCCGCGCGGACCGGCGGGCGCGTGCTCGAGGCGGCGGTCGAAGTCGCGATCATGCTCCGCCCGCCGGCGACCTCGGCCCGCGCCGCGGCCAGCCGGCGATCGCGCAGCCGCTCCATCGTCGGGCCCGTCCAGGCCAGGATCGCGGGCCATAGCGGCTCCACCCGCCGGTCGGCGAGCAGCGAGAGCGCATCCTCGACGCCGCCGATCGGGTCGAGGAGATCCTCCGCCCCGGGCCGCCTCACCCGCACGGCGGCGGCGGCGCCGGCGATCATCAGCTCGCCGGTCGCCCCCGGCAGCCCCGGCAGCGGCGCGCTCGCCCGCACGAAGGCGGCGAAACGATCGGGCGGCGGCGGCGGCGGGGCGACCGCGAGCGGCGCCGCAAGCGCGAAGGCGAAGATCAACGGCGTCATTGCCCGGGGATTTCGCACAAACGCCGCCGAGCGGCAACGGGCCGGTGCCCGGGCGGTTGCGGCCGCGGCGGAAGACCGGCCGAGGGGGGCGCCAGCGCTGTCCCGGCCCGGGAGAGCCGCGCGCATCGTCGCAGCTTCCTGCGCCAAGTGCCTCTGATTTCTCGGCTGCCCTCCTCTACCATGCTATGCTATGGCGGGCGCTTGATGCGTGGGGAGAATGCGCGTGACGATCATCAATCTGGCATCGAACAGCTATGACGGCACCGTCATCATCGGCAGCAGCAAGCAGCGCCAGATCGGAGTGCACCTCGACTCGGCGGGCGATTTCGACGGCGACGGCTTCGACGACCTGATGGTCGGGGCCGGCTACGACGACGACGAATATCCCCGCGGTGAAGTCTATATCTTCACCGGCAGCGAGGAAACGCTGACCAAGGAGTTTACTTTCACCGGGCCCGCGGCCGACTACAACAATTACGGCTTAGGAGTCGCCTCGATCGGCAACTTCAACGGCGACGGCTTCGACGACGTCGCGATCGCCGACCGGCGTTCGGGCGACATCAGCGTCGTGTTCGGCCGTCCCGATAGCGGCGAGGGCGGCGGCTTCGACATCGAGGGGGTCTCTCTCTTCAACGTGGACCTCGCCTCCGCGGGCGACGTCAATGGCGACGGGCTGGACGATCTGCTGATCGGCCTCCCCCAGGGGAACAGCGCCTACGTGATATTCGGCAAGCGGGATGGCCACGCCGATATCGACCTTTCCGACCTGTCCGCCAGCGAGGGCTACCGGATCCAGGGCGACGACGATCAATTGATCGTCAGCGTCGCTTCGGCCGGAGACATGAACGACGACGGCTATGACGACGTACTGATCGGGTCCCCTGGGGTGTTCGGCAGCTACGATAACGGGGCTGCCTATGTCGTGTTCGGCAAGGAGGGCGGCTTCGGCACCGTCGACCTCGAGACTCTCGCGCCTGGCGAAGGCTTCGCCCTGGAGGGCAATGGCAACGGCTCTTTCGCCCGCACCGTTTCCTCGGCCGGCGATATCAACGGCGACGGCTTCGACGACATCGCGATCGCCGGGCAGGGCGGCCGCATCTATGTGGTGTTCGGCGGGAGCGGCGGCTTCGGCGGCATCGATCTCGACGCCATGGGGCCCGGCGAGGGGTTCGAGATCAAACATGATTTCCACGGGGTGCGCGCCGACGGGATAGCCAGCGCCGGCGACATTAACGGCGACGGCTATGACGATCTGCTGATCGGCAGGCCCGACGTCAACGACAAACGCGGCGAGGCCTATCTGATCTACGGCAGGGCCGGCGGGTTCGAAGGCATCGACCTGCTCAATCTCGATTCCGACGACGGCTTCGTGCTCCGGGGCGACGACCCGGACGATTTTGCCGGCGGGACCGTGGCGGGGGCCGGCGATCTCAACGGCGACGGCTATGACGATATCTTGATCGGAGCGCCGGGCTATAACGCCGTACCGGGCCGGCAAAACGAGGTCGGCGCCGTCTATGTGATCTATGGCGGCGAGCGCTTCGCCGCGACCGACTTCCGCGGCGGGCTCGGCAACGACCGGGCGGCCGGCGGCACCCGCGCGGACTTCCTCAGCGGCGGCGCCGGCGACGACGTGCTGTCGGGACGCGGCGCGGACGATTATCTGCGCGGCGGCAATGGCGACGATGTGCTCGGCGGCGGCGATCAGGACGACCGGCTCGACGGCGGCCAGGGCACCGACACCGCCTCCTACCGCAGCGCGACCGCGGGCGTCACGGTCGACCTCACCCTCGGCACCCAGGACACAAGCGGGGCCGGAACCGACACCTTGATCTCGATCGAGAATCTGATCGGGTCGGACCATGCCGACAATTTGTTCGGATCCTCGGTCCGCAACCTGATCGAGGGCGGCGACGGCGACGACTACATGGAGGGCCGCGGCGGCGGCGACCGGTTCGAGGGCGGGCGCGGCATGGATACGGTGAGCTATGCCTGGGCCTCGACGGGCGTGCGGGCGTCGCTCAACACGACCGAGCCGCAGCAGACCAATGTCGGGTTGGACCGCTTCATCGGCGTGGAGAATTTGCGGGGAACGGCGGCGGACGACGTGCTCGCCGGCAATCCGGACGCGAACCGGCTGTTCGGCGGCGCCGGCGACGATCGCCTGATCGGCAATGCCGGCGGAGACATAATGTACGGCGGCGCCGGCCGCGACCTTTTCCTGCTCCGCCCCGGCGACAGCGGCCTCGGCGCGCCGGGCGCCGCCGACACCATCGCCGACTTCAGCCGCTTCGAGGGCGACAGGATCGATTTGCGGAGGATAGACGCGGTCGTCGGAACGGGCTCGAACGAAGCCTTCACCTTCATCGGCACCGCCTCCTTTTCGGGCCAAGCGGGCGAGCTGCGCTACTCCGGCAACGGCACCCAGAAGGTGGTGAGGGGCGACATCGACGGCGACAGGATCGCCGACTTCGCCATCGTGGTTGGGCAGGTCAACGCTTTGGCCGCGACCGACTTCATCCTCTGACGGGAGGCGGCCCTGCTCGCGCCGGGCGAGCGGCCGCTTCCGCTTCGGCGCCTGATGTGACATCAGCCCGGCGATGATCGACGAACTGAGGCTTGAGATCGGGCGGCTGCGGCAGGCGACGGCGCCGCTCGAGCCGGACGCGGACGGGCGCGAGGCGCTGGGGCGGCAGGCGCTGGACCATATCCTCGCCTATCTCAGCCAGGTTCCCGACGCCCCGAGCAACCGCCCCGCGGCGGAAGCCTTCGCCCGCCGCCTCGCGCCCGAATTCGCCGAGCAGGGGCGCGACCCCGCCGACATCTTCGATTATGTCGCGGCCTGCGTCGACCGGCCGGGCTTCGCCACCACCTCGCCGCGCTTCATGGCCTACATACCGGGCGGCGGCCTTTATCATTCGGCGCTCGGCGACCTGATGGCGGCGGCCTCCAACAAATATTCGGGCTTCGCCTCGGCCAGCCCCGGCGCCGTGCGGCTGGAAAATGCGACCATTGCCTGGCTGGCCGAGGCGATCGGCTATCCGCCCGCCGCCGCGGGCACTTTGACCTCGGGCGGGAGCATCGCCAACCTCACCGCCATCGTCGCCGCCCGCGATGCCGGCGACGCCGAGGGCGGCGGCATCGTCTATGCGACCCGCTTCGCCCATCATTGCGTCGACAAGGCGCTCCACATCGCCGGGCGCGGGCGTGCCCCGCGGCGGGCGATCGCCACCGATGACCGCCATCGCATGTCGGCGGACGCGCTCGAGGAAGCGCTCGAGCGCGACCGCGCCGCCGGCCTGCGCCCCTGGCTGGTGGTGGCCTCGGCGGGGACGGTCGACACCGGCGCGGTCGATCCGCTGCCCGAGATCGCGGAGCTCTGCCGCCGCCACGGCACCTGGCTCCATGTCGACGGCGCCTATGGCGGCCTGTTCGCCCTGTGCCCCGAAGGGCGCGACATATTGCGCGGCATCGACGTCGCCGACAGCGTCGCGCTCGATCCGCACAAGACTTTGTTCCTCCCTTACGGGACCGGCGCGGTGCTGGTGCGCGACGGCCGCCACCTTCTGGATTCGTTCAGCGCCAGCGCCGAATATATCCGCCCGCTTGGCGAGGCCGGGGTCGGCCCCTCGCCCGCCGATCTGTCGCCCGAGCTGACCCGCCATTTCCGGGCCTTGCGCCTGTGGCTGCCGCTGCAGCTCGCCGGCGTCGCCGCCTTCCGCGCCGCCCAGTCCGAGAAGCTGGCGCTGGCCCGCTATTTCCACGCCCGCCTCGGCGAGCTCGACGGGTTCGAGCCCGGCCCGCCGCCCGATTTGTCGGTGGTCGCGTTCCGCTACCAACCGGCGGAAGGCGATGCCGACGCGTTCAACGAGCGGCTGCTGCGCCATGTCCAGGAGGAAGGGCGGGTGATGCTGAGCGGCACCCGCATCGACGGCCGCTTCACCCTGCGCTGCGCCATCCTCAGCTTCCGCACCCATTTGGAGCATGTCGACGAGGCGATCGCCGCCCTCGTCCGCGGCGTCGCCGCCTGCGGGTCCTGACGTCTTTCCCGCCGCGCTCCCGCGAGAAAAGGTCGTCCCCGCCGAAAAAGCTGGCTTGTCCGGAACTTGCCCATAAGATGTGTCCGATTCCGTACGGGGGCATCCGATGTCGGAAGCGTGGATCTGGGACCAATATTGGCATTCGGACCGGGTCGCTTCCTGCTTCGACGGGCGCGGCGCGACCAATTACGGCGACGCGGTGGCGTCCGGCTGGCGCAGCTTCTTCGGCTCGCTGCCCGAGGGCGCCGCGATCCTCGACCTGTGCTCGGGCAACGGCGCCGTCGCCATCCTTGCCGCGGAGGCCGCGCGCGATTTCCGGATCGTCGCGGTCGACCAGGCCGATATCGATCCCGCCGCCCATGTCACCCGCTTCGCCGATTGCCTGGCCGCGATCCGCTTCATGGGCGGCGTCAATGTCGAGGCTTTGCCGTTCGCCGACGCCAGCTTCGACGTCGCGGTCAGCCAATATGGTATCGAATATAGCGACCTCGGCCGCTCCATCCCGGAGCTGTGGCGGGTGCTGCGGCCGGCGGGGCGCGCGCGGCTGGTGCTTCATGCCGCCGAAGGCGAGGTTGCGCGCTGGTCGGCGCCGCATGTCGGCGACGCTGATTTCCTGCTCGGCGAGATCGACCTGTGCGGCAAGGCCAGCCTTTGCTTCGCCGCCGTCGCCGCCGCCGAGCGCGACCCGGAGGTGGACGAAGGCAAGCGCCGCGCGGCCGAAGCCGCCCTGGCGGCGTTCGCCGACGCGCTCCATCAGGCGGGGCGCTACCTGCCCGGCGCCGCCGACCCGCCGATGATCCGCCATTCGGCCGCGACCCTGCTCGACGCCTATCGCAATCGCGGCCGGTTCGAGCGCGACCAGCTCGAAGCGGTGGTGGACAGCGTCCGCTCCGGCATCGAGGCCCATCGCGGGCGGGTGCTGGCGCTGCTCGCAGCCGCGGTCACCGCCGCGCGGGCCGAGGAGATCGCCGCCGGCCTGCGCGCGCGCGGCGCGGACGCGGCGAGCTTCGGCCTCACCTGCCCGCAAGGCCTGATCGGCCACGTCGTCGAGCTCCGGCGCCCGGGCGAGTGAGGCTAACGATCAGGGACGAGCGGGCGGGCGATCATGCCGGCTGAGCGGCGCGATCCTCCCGTCCGGCCTCAGAGGACGAAGTCGGCCGCCGCCAGGTCGTGGCGGCCGTCGAGGCGGATGAACAGGTCGGCAATGCCGTCGCCGTCCACGTCGCCCTGGATGAAGGTGCTGCCCCCCACCTGCTCGTAGCGCAGCTCGCCGCCGACGCCGCCGCCCGTGAAAGCGCCGTTGCCGAGGAAGCGGAAGGCCTGGTCGCCGGCCGCGGCGGCATCGGCGTCGATCGCGCGCAGGTGGAACCGGTCGCCGGCGGCGAAGTCGGTGACGACGTCGGCCGCGGCTTCGCTGGCGCCGGTCTGGCCGTCGTCGAACACGAACAGGTCCGCGCCCGCCCCGCCGGTCATCGTGTCGAGCCCCTGCTGGCCCCAGAGCTGGTCGTCGGCATCGTCGCCGGTCAGCAGATCGTCGCCGGCGCCGCCGAGCAGCCGGTCCTTGTCAGCGCCGCCGGACAGGGTGTCGGCCGCGTTGCCGCCTTCGAGCAGGTCGCCGCCGCCAAGGCCGCTCAGCGTGTCGCCGAAGCCGGTGCCGACGATCCGGTTGGCGCCGCCATTGCCGGTGCCGCTACGAGCCGAGCCGGCGAGGCGCAGCTCCTCGACATTGTCGGCGAGCGCGTGATCGACATAGGCCTGCACCACGTCGCGGCCCTGGTCGGCATCCTCGACGACGCGGTCGCCCGCCTGCTCGACGTAGAAGATGTCGTCGCCGGCGCCGCCCTGCATCATGTCGTCGCCGCCATTGCCGGTCAGCACGTCGCCGCCCTCGCCGCCGATCAGCAGGTCGTTCCCGGCCATGCCGTTGAGGCGGTCGCCGCCGGCGCCGCCCTCGAGCCGGTTGGCAAGGCCGTTGCCGCCGAGCACGTCGTCGAACGACGATCCGATCGCATTTTCGAAGCGGGCGAGGGTGTCGATCCCCGCGCCCACCGTATCCTGCGGCCCGGCGAGGAAGAAGTTGAGCTTCACCCCGGCCGAGGCCGAAGCGTAGCTCACCGAGTCGCTGCCGATGCCGCCGTCAAGCCGGTCGTCGCCGGCGCCGCCGTCGATCACGTCGTCGCCCGCGCCCCCCGCGATGCTGTTGGCGAGCGCATTGCCGGTCAGCGCCTGCCCGGCGGCGGCGGTGCCGGTCAGCGCCTCCAGCTCCCCGCCGAGCGTGTAGGAAGTGAGCGAGGTGCGGACCTCGTCGAGACCCTCACCCGCCGCTTCGGCCACCACGTCGCCGGCCTCGTCGGCCGAATAAATGTCATTGCCCGCCCCGCCGAACATGATGTCGGCATCGGCGCCGCCGTCGATCCGGTCGTCGCCGTCGCCGCCCTCGATCCGGTCGGCCGCGCCGAGGCCGCTCAGGACATCGCCTTCGACGGTCCCGTAGATGAGGTTGGCGAGGCCGTTGCCGGTGCCGGCCCGGGCGGCGCCGCCGAGCCGAAGCTCCTCGATATTGTCGGCAAGCTGGTGGTCGATGAAGGCGCGGACGATGTCATGGCCCTGGTCGGCCGCCTCGACGGTGACGTCGCCGGCCTGCTCGACATAATAGACGTCGTCGCCCGCGCCGCCCGACATATGGTCGAGGCCGCCGAGGCCGCTCAGGAGGTCGGCGCCTTCGCCCCCGATCAGGACGTCGTCGCCGGTCATGCCGAACAGCCGGTCGTTGCCGCTGCCGCCGTCGAGCAGATTGGCGCCGCGCTCGCCGCGGATCCGGTCGCCATGGCTCGATCCGAGGACATTCTCGACGCGGACGATCGTGTCGACCCCGGCGCCGAGCGTGTCCTGCGGCCCGGCGGCATAGAGGTCGATCCGGACCCAGCCGGCGGCCGATGCATAGCTCGCCGTGTCGCTGCCGCCGCCGCCGTCGACAAGGTCGTCGCCGCCGCCGCCCTCGATCCTGTCGTCGCCCGCGCCGCCGGCGATGCGGTTGGCGA
>DASVRK010000127.1:0-1585 GCA_036388655.1 Allosphingosinicella sp.
TGGCGCCGAGGCCGGTGCTGACGAAGGTCGCGACCGTGTCGGTGCCGCCGGTGCTGCTGGTCTCGTTCGGGAATTCGCCGGTCTGGCGCACCACATAGACGTCGTCGCCGTCGCCGCCTTCCATATAGTCGGCGCCGCCGAGCCCGTCGAGGCGGTTGGCGCCGCTATTGCCGACCAGCCGGTTGTCGAGCGCGTTGCCGGTGCCGTCGATGTCGCCTGGCCCGTGGAGCGTCAGATTCTCGAGATGGGCGCCGAGCGTGTAGCCGATATTGGTCTCGACCGTGTCGGTGCCTTCCCCGGCCGTTTCGACGACGGCTTCGTTGACGCCATCGACGACGTAAATATCGTCGCCGGCGCCGCCCTCCATATGGTCCGCGCCGCCCGCCCCGTTGAGGATGTTGTTCGAGACGTTTCCGAACAGGAAGTTGACGCCGCCATTGCCGGTGCCGTTGATCGCCCCCGCCCCGGTCAGCTCGAGCCGTTCGATATTGGCGTCGAGCGCGAAGCTCACCGAGCTGCGGACGCGGTCGATGCCCCCGCCGGCGCTTTCGGTGGCGACATCGCCGGCGTCATCGACTTCGAAGATATCGTTGCCGAGCCCGCCGAGCATCGTGTCCGCGCCGAGCCCGCCGGTGAGGGTATCGTTGCCGCCGCCGCCCTCCAGCGTGTCGGCGCCGTCCTCGCCGCCAATGGCGTTGGCGGCGGCGTTGCCGACGATGGTGTTGGCGAGCATGTTGCCGGTCCCGGCGATCGCGGCCGAGCCGAACAGGGTCAGATTTTCGATATTGTCGGCCAGGACGACGCTGACCGAAGTCTCGACCTTGTCGGTGCCGCTGCCGCCGGTCTCGCTCGCGACGTCGCCCCCATCGTCGACAACATAGACGTCGTCGCCGCCGCCGCCCTCCATCGTGTCGGCGCCGACGGCGCCGTCGAGCCGGTTGTTCTGGAAATTGCCGACGAGGATGTTGGCGAGCGCGTTGCCGGTCGCCAGCGTGGCGGCGCCGGTCAGCGTCAGATTCTCGAAATTCGCGCCCAGCGCGTGGTTGACCGAGCTTTGGACTTCGTCGATCCCGCCGGCTCCGGAGGTTTCGGACACCAAGTCGCCCGATTCATCGATGATGTAGAGGTCGTTGCCGAAGCCGCCGTCCATCGTGTCCGCACCGGCGCCGCCGTCGATCCGGTTGGCCTGATTGTTGCCGACGATGACGTTCGCCAGCGCATTTCCCGTCCCTTGCTCGGCGGTAAAGGCGAGCGTCAGTTTCTCGATGTGGTCGCCGAGAGTGAAGCTGACGGAGCTGATGACCTCGTCGGAGCCCTCCGATGCGCTTTCGAAGGCGCCGTCCAAGACATCGTCGACGATGTAGATGTCGTCGCCGACGCCGCCCGACATCGAATCGTCCCCTATCCCGCCCGCGAGATAGTCGTTGTCGCCCCCGCCGGAGAGGATGTTCGCGCCGTCATTGCCGAAGATGGTGTTGGCGAGACTGTTGCCGGTCCCCGCGAGGTCGGCCGCGCCGGTGA
Source organism: Allosphingosinicella sp. (assembly GCA_036388655.1). Lineage (GTDB taxonomy): Bacteria > Pseudomonadota > Alphaproteobacteria > Sphingomonadales > Sphingomonadaceae > Allosphingosinicella. The sequence goes on from DASVRK010000127.1 coordinate 1,522, forward strand.
GGTCGAGCCGCTCGACATACGCCGCGAGCGTGTGGCTTACCGAACTCCAGACACGATCATAGTC
>DASVRK010000128.1:0-4446 GCA_036388655.1 Allosphingosinicella sp.
ATGGTTTCTTGTTGACTGGGACGCTGCCCTTCATTCTGCGGCCGCCACGAATATACTCGATCTCGGCGGTGTAGGAGGTGGCGAGCTCGTCCGAAAGCTCGAGCACCTTCTCGCTGCTCTTCAAGGCCTTGCCGTTGACGCGGACGATCACGTCGCCCGGTCGCAGCCCCGCTTGCTCGAACAAGGGCAGGCTGGCCCCGGGCCGCATGGCGTAGCCGACCACGCGGCCGCCTTCGGTCCGCGGCGCCAGGCCCATCCGATATTGCAGCGTCTCGCGGCGACGGCGCTGCTCGGCGGAGGCTTCGGCCGGTGACGGCGCCGCCGGCGCGCTGGCCGTGCCCGCCACCGCTTCGGCGGGCTTGTTGAATTCGAGCCGCATGTCGCCGCCCGCAGTCGCGATCAGCGCATGGCGCAGCCCCACCTCCTTGAGCGTCAGGCCCGGCAGGAACTCGCGCCCGACGCGCACCGCCCGCTGACTGCCGTCCGGAAAACGGATGATGGCCGCGCCGCCGCCCGGCCCGCCGCCGAGCACGCCGTGAAGGACCAGCCCCGCCACCGACGCGGGCGGAGCCGCCGGCGGTAGCGGCGCGCTCGCCGCGGGCGGCGGCGCCGGCGCGAATTCGGGCGCCGGCATGGCGGCTTCCTCGCCCAACTCGACCGGGGGCTCCTCGGCGGCCGGCATGAGCAGATAGATGAGGAAAGCGAGCAGAGCGGCGAGGCCCGCCGCGAGGAACAGGCGTTCGCGGGGGCTGAGGGCGGCGAGCCGTTGGGGCGATAGGAAAGGCATCGGAATCGAGGCGGCCATCCTTGGGGGCTATGACGCCAGTGTGACAGCCTGGTGACCGCTGGCAAGCAGCCAGATCGGCCACGCCACCAGCGCCATCAGGGTGCCGAGCGGAAGCCGGTCGGTGGCTGCGAGGCGCCGCCCGCGCAGCTGGATCAGCAGGATCGCGTTGAGGCCGAGCAGCCCGGCGCCGAGCAGCACGAACGGCAATTGCTGCCACCCGAGCCAGGCGCCGAGCGCGGCCAGCAGCTTGGGATCGCCGCCGCCGAGCCCCTCCCGCCCCCGCAGCCGCCGATAGACGATCGCGATCCCGGCGAGCAGCGCATAGCCGGCGGCCGCGCCGATCAGCCGGTCGGCGAGCGGGGCCCCGAGCCCGAGCCACGCCGCCGCCAGCCCGGCCGGGATCAGCGGCAGCGTCAGCCGGTCCGGCAGCCAATGATGCTCGATGTCGAGCGCGGCCAGGAGCAGCAGCCACCAGCCGAAGACCGCCGCCACGAGCGCCGCGGCGGGCGCGAAGACGTGAAAGGCGGCGAAGCCGACGATCGCGGCCGTGACCTCGACCCCGGCATGGCGCGCGTCGATCCGGCCGCCGCAATGGCGGCAGCGGCCGCGCAGCGCGAGCCAGGAGAAGACCGGCACCAGCTCCGCCGCCCCGAGCGTGGTGCCGCAAAGGTCGCAGCGCGAGCGGCCCCGCAGCACCGATTCGCCCTTCGGCCAGCGGATCAGGATGGCGGCGATGAAGCTTCCGGCGACGAGGCCGAGCAGCGCCCCCCCGCCGGCCCAGGCCCAGGCGGGCTGGCCAAGCAGCTCAGCTGGCGGCATCCGCGTCGCACCTCTCCCCGCTCGGCAGACGCGCCGCGGCGGCGGGACGCCTCTTCATCCTTCACAAACGCTTGCAGCCCACGCGCAGCCTTCGTCATTCCGGCGAAAGCCGGAATCTCCCGCCGTGAAGGAAGAGAGATTCCAGCTTACGCTGGAATGACGATGGCGACACTAAGCCGCGGGCGGCGCCGGTTCAACGGGGGTCGGCGGAGGCGCTGCGGACGTCGGTCTCGTACATGGCCAGCGCCTGGCGGGCGAGATCTTCCGTCGAGACCACCCGGCCGTCGATGGTTTCGACCTCGCGGTGCCGGTCCGACGCGAGCGCCAGCCGCCAGGCGGACAGCGCCTCGCCGCGGCGGCCGGTTTCCATATAGACCTTGCCGAGGTTGATCAGCCGGGCGGGATCGTTGGCGGAGATGCCGCGCTTCTCCATCAGCCCTTTTTCCGCCGCCGCCCAATCGCCGCGGTCGATCGCGGCGACGCCGAGCGCGCCGGGCTGGTAGCCTTGTTCGACCAGGGTGGAGGATTGGCTGCCGGCGCAGCCGGCGAGAGCGAGGACGCCGAGCGCGGAAAAAGCGAGCACCTTCATCGTGAGTCTCCCACGAGGCCGAATATTATAGTCCGCAAAGTTACAGAAATATGACGAATGTGCAACAAAGAAGTGACACCCGCGCCGGCGCCTTGCCGCGACGGCCGGAGCCGGCGATTGCGCCCGATTTTCCGCTGTCCTTCGCGCCGTTTCCAGCTGAGGAAGCGGGTTGCGCGCCACGCGACCCGGCTTCTAAGCTTCCCCCAAAACCTCAGGGGACGCGCTCATGGAATATCGCCTTTGCCTCGCTCTGCTGCTCTCCGCCGCCGCTCCCCCGGCGCTCGCCGCGCCGCCCGCCGGACCGACGCCGATCTTCACCCCCGCCGACCTGTTCAGCCTCGAGGTCGCGTCCGACCCGCAGATCAGCCCCGACGGCAGCCGCATCGCCTATGTCCGCCGTTCGGGCGACATCATGACCGACCGGATGCGGCCCAGCATCTGGATCATCGACACCAGGACCGGCCGGCAGATGCCGCTCGCCGCCGGCCCCGGCTCGCACAGCCAGCCGCGCTGGTCGCCCGACGGCCGCCGCCTCGCCTACATCTCGACCGCCGAGGGCGATGCCGCGCAATTGTTCGTCCGCTGGATGGACGGCGGCGAATCGGCGCGGATCACCGGCCTTCCCGACGCCCCTTCCAGCATCGCCTGGTCGCCCGACGGCCGGCAGATCGCCTATGCGATGTTCGTGCCCGACGAGGGCCTGAAGCTCGGCTCGACGCCGAAGAAGCCCGAAGGCGCCAAATGGGCCGAGCCGCTCGAGATCCACTCGGCGGTCACCTACCGGACCGACGAAGCCGGCTATGCGAAGCCCGGCTACAGCCACGTCTTCCTGGTGTCGGCCGACGGCGGCGCACCCCGCCAGCTGAGCTTCGGCGCGGTCAACGACAACGGACCGCTCTCCTGGTCTCCGGACGGCGGCACCATTTATTTCAGCGGCAACCGCGATCCCGATTGGGAGCGCCAGCCGGTCGATACGGAGGTCTATGCGCTGAACGTCGCCGGCGGCGGCATAACCGCGCTCACCGATCGCGAGGGGCCGGACAACGGCCCGGTCGTCTCGCCGGACGGGCGCTGGATCGCCTATACCGGCTTCGACGACCAGCGGCTCGGCTATCACAACACCATCCTCTATGTGATGGAGCGGGGCGGCGGCGGACGGCGCGAGCTCACCCGCTCGCTCGACCGCAGCGTCGGCTCCCCGCTCTGGTCCGCCGACAGCCGCTCAATCTATGTCGATTATGACGATGAGGGCGTCACCAAGGTCGCCCGTGTATCGCTCGACGGTTCGGTGCGGACGGTGGCGGAGGGGCTCAGCGGCTCCGGCTTCGACCGGCCTTATACCGGCGGCTCCTTCACCGTCGCCCGCGACGGGACGCTGGCGATCAGCAGCGGCACGGCCACGCGGCCCGCCGACGTCGCGCTGGTCCGCGGCGGCGCCAAGCGCCAGCTCACCCGGCTCAACGCCGAATTGCTCGACGCCAAGCGGCTCGGCGAAGTGCGCAAGATCCAGGCGCGGTCGTTCGACAACCGCACCGTCGATGCCTGGCTGACACTGCCGCCGAGCTATAGCGAGGGCCAGCGGGTGCCTTTGATCCTCGAAATCCATGGCGGGCCGTTCGCCGCCTACGGGCCGCACTTCGCGACCGACAACCAGCTCTACGCCGCCGCCGGCTATGCGGTGCTGTCGGTCAATCCGCGCGGATCGACCAGCTACGGCGCCGATTTCGCCAACCAGATCCACCATAGCTATCCCGGCCGCGACTATGACGATCTGATGGTCGCGGTCGACCTCGCCATCGCGCAGGGGATCGCCGATCCGGACCGCCTGTTCGTCACCGGCGGCTCGGGCGGCGGCGTGCTCACCGCCTGGATCGTCGGCAAGACCAACCGCTTCAAGGCCGCCGCGACGCAAAAGCCGGTGATCGACTGGGCGAGCTTCGCGCTCACCGCGGACCAGCCGGCCTTCTTCGCGCGCTACTGGTTCGGCAAGTTCCCGTGGGAAGATCCACAGGGCTATTGGGCGCGTTCGCCGCTGTCGCTGGTGGGGAACGTGAAGACGCCGACCCTGGTCGTCGTTGGAAGCGAGGATTACCGCACGCCGGTCAGCGAGGCGGAGCAATATTATTCGGCACTGCAGCTTTTAGGAGTGCCGACGGCGCTCGTGAAGGTGCCGGGGGCAAGCCATGGTACCATCGCTGGGCGCCCTTCGCACAGCGGCGCCAAGGCAGGCGCCATTCTGGCCTGGTTCGAA
>DASVRK010000129.1:0-3053 GCA_036388655.1 Allosphingosinicella sp.
TCGCCGCCGGCGGCGACGCAGTCGAGATAGTCGTCGAGATCCTCGGACAAAGCGCGCAGCTGCGCCTCGCTCGCCGCCTCTTTCTCGGCGAGCCGGTCGAGCCGGGTGAGCAACGCCATGGCGAGCCGGTTGTCGTAATAATGATATTCGCCGACGACGACGCCGTCGCGCTTGCGGATGCTGACGCAGCCGGCGATGGCGCCGCCCTGCAGCTCGCCGGCGACGCGCGCGCGGGCGCGGTGGACGAGCACCGCGTCCCACATCTTGGCGAAGGCGCGGCCTTGGCGGCGGTTGCGGAACGAATAGGCGGCGGAGGCGGAGAGGCCGGCCGCGCGCGCCGCCTGCTCGACCACCCCGGTGGCCGAAAGCTCGCGCAGGAAGATGTTGATCGCCTCCGGCGTCCAGCCGTCGTGGCGCGGCTTGCGCCCGCCGGGCGGGAAGGTTTCGGCGAGGGTCTCGGACATAGCTTCGGTGAGCGCGTCGGAGAGGAGCGGGGGTTCGGCGAATTCAGGGGGATCGGGCGGCGCGGCGTGGGCGCCCGGCGCGCCGGGCGCCCGGGCGGTGCGCGGGTTGACGGGAGAGGCCGGCTCATCGGTCGCGGCCCTGTGGGTGAAAGAGTTCTGGTTCTGTTCCATCCGGCAGGGTAAGCCACAAAGCGGTGTCTGTAGGAAAGAACCTTTTTGCGGAGGCAAAGTGACATCTGCGAACGCAGTGTGTCACGGCCAACTTTGTGCCCGACAGCTTCGGCCGCTGCCTCGAGATGATCATAATCAAAGTCGCCGAGCAGATGGACGTACTTCATCATCCTCTGCCAATGACCGGAAAGGCGCCGCGTCCTGCGCTTCGGTTCATCGTGTGGCTCGAGTTGATTTGCCCCCAATAGTTCGGCAGCCTCGAGCATCCCCTGGATCCGAGCTTCGACGACGCTAACCTGTTGGAGCGCTTCGAGCATGCCGCGCTCAAAGTTAAGAGCTGTGTCGCGATGCCGCGCCGCCTCGAGCCGGTAAGGCCAAGACCGGTCGGGGGAACTGTGGTGCCCACGCTTCGCCGCCCAGAATCAGCGGCTGCCGAACGCCATATTGGTGTGATCCCCGTTATCTACACTACAAGCGCTCGGCGATCGGCCTGCGCCCGATTGACACCCGCTTGGCCCTGCTTCATGGCCGGCTGGTCCGTTAGGACGCGCGGGAGAGGGTGGCGGGCGACCGCCGCCGCCGAAGGAGCAACCGCCCCGGAATCTCTCAGGCAAAAGGACCGCGCGCGCCTGGACGCTCTGGAAAGCGTCCTGCTTCGCCCAGGCTTAGCAGGACCACCGAAGGGGTAACTCCGCCCGGCGCCCAGGCGTCGGATACGGGGGAAAGCTCTCAGGTCTCCGTGACAGAGGGGGCATTGGCCGGTCGCTCGATGGAACGATCGTGTCCGGTGCGGCCTTTGGAGACCGAAGATGAGCGACCCGATGAGCGACAATCCCGAACAGCCGCTTCCGCTCGACGGGTGGCACCGCGCCCGCGGCGCCCGGATGGTGCCGTTCGCCGGCTATGCCATGCCGATCCAATATGATGGCATTTTGGCCGAGCATCGCTGGACGCGGCAATCGGCCGGTTTGTTCGACGTCAGCCATATGGGGCAGATGATCCTGTCGGGCGCGGGGATGGACGGGGGGATGGACGCGGGGCTGGACGCGGCGCTGGAGAGCGTGCTTCCGGCCGATCTGTCGCTCTTGAAGGACGGGCGGCTGCGCTATTCGCTGCTGCTGGGCGACGAGGGCGGGATCATCGACGATCTGATGGTGACGCGCCGGGGCGACCATTTCTACATGGTCGTGAACGGCGCCACCAAGCATGGCGATATCGAGCATCTGCGGGCGCGGCTGCCCGAAAGCGTGCGGCTGGAGCATCTCGAGGCGCAGGCGCTGCTCGCGCTGCAGGGGCCGAAGGCGGTCGAGGTGCTGGCGCGGCTGGCGCCGGGGGTGGACGCGCTGACCTTCATGACCGGCGGAAGCTTCGAGCTGGAGGGCGTGCCCGCCTGGATCAGTCGCTCGGGCTATACCGGCGAGGACGGCTTCGAAATCTCCATTCCCGCCGACGCGGCCGAGCGGGTGGCGGAGCGGCTGGCGGCCGAGCATGAAGTGCGGCCGATCGGCCTCGGCGCGCGCGATTCGCTGCGGCTCGAGGCGGGGCTGCCGCTCTACGGCCACGATCTCGACGCGGCGACCACGCCCATCGAGGCCGATCTCGGCTTCGCCATCTCCAAGCGCCGGCGCCTGGAGGGCGGCTTCCCCGGCGCCGCCCGCATCCAGCATGAGCTCGAACATGGCGCGATCCGCCGCCGGGTCGGCCTGGCCGTGCTCGGCCGGCAGCCGGTGCGCGAGGGGGCGATGGTGGTGGACGGCGAGGGCAACGAGGTCGGCACGGTGACCAGCGGCGGCTTCTCGCCGATGCTGGAGGCGCCGATCGCGATGGCCTATGTGCCGGCCGCCATGGCCGAGGCGGGCGCCGTCCGGCTCGCCGCGCGCGGCAAGATATTCGAAGCGAAGGTCGTGCCGATGCCCTTCGTCCCGCACCGCTACCACCGCAAGGGAGCCGCCAGATGACGCGTTACTTCACCAAGGAGCATGAGTGGATCTCGGTCGAGGGCGACCGCGCCACCGTCGGCATCACCGATTTCGCGCAAGGGCAGCTCGGCGACGTCGTGTTCGTCGAAGTGCCGGCCGCGGGCGCCCAGCTCAAAAAGGGCGGCGAGGCGGCGGTGGTCGAGTCGGTCAAGGCGGCGTCGGACGTCTTCGCGCCGGTCAGCGGCGAGGTGGTCGAGGGCAATCAGGCGCTGGTCGACGATCCCGCGCTGGTCAACAGCGACGCGGAAGGCGAGGGCTGGTTCTTCAAGCTCATCCTGTCCGACAATCACGAGCTTTCGGGGCTGATGAGCCAGGACGAATATAAGGCTTTTGCCGAGAGCCAGTGAGCCATTCCGTTCGTGTCGAGCGAAGTCGAGACAAATATTCGAGCGTCAGCGAGAAGGTGCCTCGGCTTCGCTCGGCGGGATGTCTCGACTTC
>DASVRK010000130.1:0-1604 GCA_036388655.1 Allosphingosinicella sp.
GCTGCTCCAGTGCCATGCGCCGCCGCCCGGCAAGCTGGTCGTCGCCCGCGCCGAGCGCGGCGGGGAGCGCGCCTGGCTGTTCCTCGGCCTCGAGCAGCTGCGCGCGCGCGCCTACGTCAATTGGTACAGCCTCCGCTTCGCCGCGATCGGCGAGGGCGAGCTGGTGACGGCGATCGCCCGCGCGCTGAAGTTCGGCGGCGTCGCGCAGGTCGAGCTGAGCCCGATCGAGCGGCCGGAAAGCCTGCGGCAATCGTTCCGCACCGCCGGCTGGCTGACCTTCCTCAGCCCCGCCACCGCCTCGTGGCAAGTCGGCACCGAGGGTCTGGATTTCGATACTTACTGGGCGAAGCGGCCAGCGCGTCTCAGGAACACCGCGGAGCGCAAGGCGAAGGCCGCGGGGCTCGACATCGGCGTCCACTGCGCCTTCGACGAAGCAGCCTGGGCCGATTACGAGCGTGTCTATGCGGCGAGCTGGAAGCCGGAGGAAGGCTCGCCCGCATTCCTGCGCGCGCTGGCCGAGCAGGAGGGGGCGGCGGGGACGCTGCGGCTCGGCATCGCCCGCAAGGACGGCCGCGCGATCGCCGCGCAATTGTGGCTGGTCGAGGGCGGCCGCGCCACCATCCACAAGCTCGCTTATGCCGAGGAGGCCAAGGCGCTGTCGCCCGGCACGATCCTGAGCATGGCGATGTTCCGCCACGTCCTCGACGAGGACCGCGTCGCCCGGATCGATTATGGCACCGGCGATGAGCCCTATAAGAAGGACTGGATGGAGGAGCGGACGATTTTGTGGCGGCTGACCGCCTTCAACCCGCGCACCCTGGTGGGGCTCGCGGGCGCGGCGCGGGCGGCGGCCTCGGCTATTGTTCGCCGCGGGCGAACAGATTAGTCGCTTCGGGCGACCAAGGGGATGGGGAAGAGCGTGCCGCTGACCGATGAAGGGGAAGTCGACCTGACCTTGCGCGCCGTTCTGGTCGACGTGCTCGGCCTTCCCGAAGCGCGGGTGGCGGCGTTCGACCCGACGACGCCCTTGTTCGGCGCGCTCCCCGAATTCGACTCCATGGCCGTCGCCGGCCTCCTCACCGAGCTCGAGGAGCGGCTCGGCATCCTCATAGAAGATCATGAGGTCGATGCCGACATGCTTGAGACTTATGGGTCTTTGCTGAGCTTCGCCCGGGCCAAGGCGCTAAAGTGACCCATCCCGGCGGTCTCGCCTACGACCGCTATAGCTGCCACGGACATGAGGAATGGCTGATGCGGATCGGCGCCGCCGACGCGCAGCCGATCCTGTTCCTGCCGCCTTTGTTCGAAGAGATGAACCGCACGCGGGCGCTGCTCGCCGCGACCATGCGCAGCCTCGCCGCGCGCGGCTTCGGCTGCTGGCTGCCTGACCTGCCGGGGACCGGCGAGAGCGAGCGAGCGCTCGAAGCCTGCGACTGGGCCCACTGGACCAATGCCGCCGCCGCCGCCGCGGAGCGGGTGGCGGAAGCGAGCGGCCGCAGGCCGGCCTTCGCCAGCCTGCGCGGCGGCTGCCTGCTCGACTCCGAACCGCCCGCGCCCTGCCGCTGGCGCTTCGCTCCCGTCGCGGGCGCCGCTCTGGTGCGCGA
>DASVRK010000131.1:0-23643 GCA_036388655.1 Allosphingosinicella sp.
CCCTGGTGGGCAGCGTCGCCGCGATCAACAATGCGCTCGACGGGCTCTCCTATGCCGGCCCCGCCGACTCGAACGGCGCCCGCGACCTTACCATCGGCGTCAGCGACAATGGCTTTACCGGCCCGAACCTGATCTTCAACCCGGGCGGCGAGAACGGCACCGCGGCCGCCGATTACGCCACCGCGGTGAAGCCGGGCGGCTGGGACCGCGTCGGCGGCACCGGCGGCCTCAGCGTCATCCAATATGCGACCGGCGGGGCGGACCCGACGCTGCTCAATTCGGGCGACGACAGCGCGCCGATCGGCGGCGGCAACGACTTCTTCACCGGCGGACCCGGCGGCGCCTCCTCGGCGGTCAGCCAGACCATCGACGTCAGCGGCGAGGCGGCCCGCATCGACGGCGGCGACATGATCGCCAACATGAGCGGCTTCTTCGGCGGCTTCATGGCCCAGGAAGACACGATGACCATGACGGTCCGCTTCCTCGACGCGAACGGCGATGAGCTGGACTCGGCGGAGCTTGGCGGCCCGAGCGCGGCCGACCGCGGCAACGAGACCAAGTTGCTGCCCTATGCCGGGGCCGCGTCGATCCCGGTCGGCACCCGCACCATCGAGGTCGTGCTGAGCGCGACCAACAGCGAAGGCGATTCCACCGACGGCTATGCCGACCGGCTGTCGCTGACCCTGTCCGAGCTCGTCACCGACACCGTCAGCATCGACCTCGCCGCGGCCAACGACCCGGTCGGCGTGGCGGCCGGTCCCGATGTCTCGGTCGCCGAGGAAGGCAGCGTCGCCATCGGCGGGCTTTCGATCAGCGACGTCGACGCGGTGCTCGCGCCGGACGGCGAATATACCGTTACTTTGAGCGCGGCCGACGGCACGCTGACCGTGGGCACGCCCACCGGCCTCGACTTCACCGCCGGCGACGGCACCGGCGACGCCACCATGACCTTCCATGGCACGCTCGCCGAGGTCAACGCCGCGCTCGCCACGGTGAGCTTCACCGGGGCCGAGGATTTCGTCGGCGCCACCGATGTCGACATATCGGTGACCGACCAGACCGGCGCCGCCGTCGCCACCGGATCGGGCGCCGCCACCAGCGCCACCGACAGCGTCGGCGTCACCGTGACCGCGGTCAACGACGCGCCCGTCATCGACCTCGATTCCGGCGCCGCCGGCAGCGGGGCGACGCTTGCCTATACCGAGAACGGCCCGGCCGCGCGGATCGCGCCCGACGCGACCCTCACCGATCCCGACTCCGCCGACTATGACGGCGGCTCGCTCGAGGTCGAGTTCACCGGCAATGGCGACGGCGACGACCGGCTGACGATCAGCGACGGCGGCGGCATCACCGTCGCCGGCGGCGCGGTCAGCTACAATGGAACGGAGATTGGAAGCGTCACCGGCGGCACCAGCGGCTCGGATCCGCTCCAGATCAGCTTCAACTCGGCGGCGAGCGTCGCCGCGGTGCAGGCGGTGCTGCAGCAGGTCTCCTATTCGAACGTGTCGGACACGCCGTCGGTGCTCGCGCGCACCATCACCTACACGCTCACCGACAATGACGGCGGCACTGAGACCGGCACCGCGGTCGCCACCGTCAACGTCGCCGCCACCGACGATACCGGCACCGCCGCCGACGATGCCTTCGCCACCGACGAGGCGACCGCGATCACCGGCGAGAACGTGCTCGACAATGACGACGATATCGACTCGACGCTGGAGGTTGGCTCCGTCGAGGGCGTCGCCGGCAATGTCGGCAACCAGTTCGCGCTCGCCTCGGGCGCGCTGGTCACGCTGGAGGCGGACGGGACGCTGAGCTATGACGCCAACGGCGCCTTCGATCATCTCGCCCAGACCGGCTCCGGAGCGCAGAACGTCCTGGCCACCGACAGCTTCAGCTACACGCTCACCGACGGCACGTCGGCGACGGTCACCATCACCATCGATGGCGTCGCTTCCGATCCGCACCGGATGATCGGCAGCAGCGGCAATGACGACATTACCGGCACCAGCGGCGTCGACTGGGTCCGGATCGAGCAGGGCGGCGACGACATCGCCAGGGGCCAGGGCGGCGACGACGTGTTCAACCTTGGCGCGGGCTTCACCGCCGCCGACGCGATCGACGGCGGCACCGGCTACGACATGCTGAAGCTCAGCGGCGACTATTATACCGTGCCGCTGGTGCTCGGCTCCGATACGCTGCGGCGGGTCGAGATGATCCTGCTGTCCGGCGGCAACAGCTACGATCTCACTACTCATGACGACACTGTCGCGGCCGGCCGGACTTTGGTCGTATCCGGCGCGGCGCTCAGCCCGCTCGAGGAATTGTGGTTCGACGGCTCGGCCGAAACCGACGGCGCGTTCCGGCTGCTCGGCGGCGGCTGCAACGACTTCCTCGTCGGCGGCGCCCGCAACGACGTGCTCAACGGCGGCATCGGAACCAACCTGCTGGCCGGCGGCGACGGCGACGACATCTATGTGGTGGTCGGCACCGGCGACACGATTGTCGAGCTTGCCGGCGAGGGCTTCGACGCGGTGAGGGCGTCGGTCGACTATGTTCTCGGCGACGATCTCGAAGCCCTGCTGCTGCTGGACACGGCCGTGCTCGGCGTCGGCAACGCCCTCGACAATCTCGTCATCGGCAATGGCGGCGACAACAAGCTGCGCGGCGGCGACGGCCACGACATGCTGGCCGGCGACGGCGGCGCCGACAATCTGCAGGGCAATGCCGGCGACGATTCGCTGTTCGGCGGGGCCGGCGCCGACGCCTTGTTCGGAAGCAGCGGCAAGGACCGGCTGTCGGGCAACAATGGCGCCGATACGCTCGATGCCGGCACCGGCGACGACCGGCTCTACGGCGGCGATGCCAACGATATTTTGCTCGCCGGCATCGGCAACGACACGCTGTTCGGCGGCGTCCAGCGCGACACGCTGACCGGCGGCGCCGGCCGCGACACGTTCGCCTTCGCCGACAGCGACAGCAGCGCGCTGCTGGCCCAGGCCGATCGGATCACCGACTTCTCGGCCGCGCAGCACGACGTCATCCACCTCCGCCAGATCGACGCCAACGAAAATACGGTCGCCGACGACAAGTTCAGCTTCATCGGCACCGGCGCCTTTTCGGGCGCCGCCGGCGAGCTGCGCTACCAGGTGGTCGGCGGCGACGCGCTGCTGCAGGGCGACACCGACGGCAACGGCATCGCGGATTTCTTCATCCGCGTCGAAGGGGTGACGGTGCTGACGTCGGGCGATATCCTCGGCTGAGGCGTCGGCGGCGTTGACGAGCCCCCGCCGGCCGTGGCATCGGCCGTGGCATCGGCGGCCGCCATGGCGCGCGGGTATAGCTCAATGGTAGAGCACTAGCCTTCCAAGCTTGTGACGCGGGTTCGATTCCCGCTACCCGCTCCACCGCAATCCCATAGCAGATGATTTCGGGTCCATCGCGGGCGGCAAATAGGCCGACTTCTTCCTGGTGCCGGGCGATTTCACGCGCGACCTGGAGGCGATCAACGTGACCTTCGGCACCTAGCAACCCGCTCACACTGTGGCAGCATTCCCGTCATGACCCGCCAAAAGAGTGGCGGATAAGGAGGGATCAGGTTGATGAGGAAACTAGCGTTTTTGACCGCTACGGCACTGGCCGTTCTTGCAGGCTCCCCAGCGGCAGCCGAAGACTATACCTACCTGATTGCGGACCGGGCGTCGGGCACGATGAAGGTGACGCAGCAGGGGCAGGAACGCTCGGTCGCCTATAGCTATAACGACCGCGGCCGCGGCCATGAGCTGAAGCAAATCTTTAGAATATCCTCGAGCGGGCTTCTTGAATCCACTTCCGTCACAGGCGTCGACTATCTGAAGGTGCCGGTGGATGAAGCGTTCGCGGTCAAGGAAGGCAAGGCAAGTTGGACCAGCCGTGTCGATGCTGGCTCGGTTCCCGCCAAGGGAGCTTTCTACATCGCCCATCAGCGCACGCCGGAGCATTGGGCAGCGCTCGCGCGCGCGCTGCGAGCTGCGCCCGGACAATCGCTGGACTTACTGCCCACGGGACGGGCGAGGCTGCGCAGGCACGGGGACCTCGAGGTCTCCGGAGACGGCGGCGCCAGGGAGAAGGTGACGCTGTACGCCATCGAGGGGGTTGGCGTGGGCGCAACCCCCGTTTGGCTGGATTCCGACGGCGAGCTGTTCTTCACCGGCGCTAGTTGGGCGGCCACGGTCCGCAAAGGTTTCGAGAAAGCCGCCGCGACGCTCCTCGCGGAGCAGGGTAAATTCCTTAGCGCGGCCCTGGCCGATGCAGCAAAAACCACAGGGCGCCGTCCCGCGACGGCGCTGCTCATCCGCAACGCGAACCTGTTCGATGCGAAGTCTACGTCCATGCGTGCCGGAACGAGCGTGCTTATCCGCGGCAACCGCATCGAGGCTGTGGGGCTGGACGGGGCGATCACTGTCCCCGCCGGTGCCGAGATTATCGATGCGGGCGGCAAAAGCCTACTTCCCGGCCTCTGGGACATGCACGTCCACGTGGGGCAGGATTGGGCGGGTCTCGTTTATCTCGGCGCCGGCGTTACGAGCGTTAGGGACCTTGCCGGCGACACGGACGAATTGATGGCGAGGCGTAAGCGCTTCGACAGCGGCGAGCTTGTCGGACCGCGCGTCTTCATGGCCGGTTTCATCGACGGTTCGGGGCCGATGGCGGGGCCCTCGAAGGTGCTCGCCGGGACGCCTGAAGAAATCGTCCGACACGTGAACCGTTATGCGGACCTCGGCTACGAGCAGATCAAGCTGTACAGCTCCCTGAAGCCGGAGCTGGTGCCGGTAGCGGCCAAGGCAGCCCACGCGAGGGGCATGCGCGTCTCCGGCCATATTCCCGCAGGCATGATCGCGGCCGATGCGCTCAAAGCCGGTTTCGATGAGATCCAGCACGCCAATTTCGTCATGCTGAACTTCTTTCCCGAAGTCGCCGCCGAGACCCACAGCATGAAGCGGCTCACGGTGCCGGCGGAGCGCGGAGCCGGATTGGATCTGCAATCGCCCGAGGTCCGATCTTTCATTGCCGAGCTGAAGGCGAAGGACATCGTCGTCGATCCGACGCTTTCAATCTTCGAAGTTCAATTCACCGCAGGTCCGAAGGATCCGACGCCGGGGCTCATGCCGGTTTTGCACCGGCTGCCGCCGCTGATGGCCCGCGGCGCCTATGGTAACGGCATGGCCGCCGGCGAAGCGCAGCTGGCGCAATATCGGGCTTCGTGGAAGAAGATGGTGGCCATGGTGGGCGAGCTTCACCGGGCGGGGGTTCGGCTCGTTCCGGGAAGCGACGGCTTCCCGGGCTTCACGCTGCACAGGGAATTGGAGCTATGGGCGGAGGCCGGCATTCCCAATCTCGACATCCTGCGCGCCGCGACGCTCGGCGCCGCCTCCGTCAACAAACATGACAAGGAGCTCGGCTCGATCGAAGCAGGAAAGCTTGCCGACCTGGTGCTGGTCGACGGCGATCCTTCGAAGGCGATTTCGGATGTGCGCAAGACTCAGCTCGTGATCAAGGACGGCGTGATCTTCGATTCCGAAGCATTGTACGCACAAGTCGGTATCCGACCGTGACCCGCTCCACCGCAGTGGCAACCTCCCGTCATCCCAGCGGAAGCTGGGATCTCACTGTTCTTGGCCGGGAAGGAGAAGCGGGATTGACCTGCGGTCGTCTCCGGCTCCAGCTTGCGCTGGAATGACGGCGGAGTTGGCTTGGAGCGCGGCCGGCCGCTCGAGCGCGCCCAGCCCTGTGCCGGCCACGTTACCGGCGGCCATGCCCTGCAACAGACGGTGAAAGCCGTTTGCCAGCTCAATATGGACTTCATAGTAGCTTTCAGAGACAAAGCCGCCCATGACGAAGGGCGGCATCATCGTGGCGGCGATAGCAGGTGCCTCGCTCCCCGGCGGTCCCATAGCCCAAGAGACCGGGGCGGGCCTTGCCTTCTGGGTCGTCGTCATCGCCCTGTTGCAGCTCGTGACTATCATCCTCGGCCTGTTCGTTATCAAAAAGGCGGTAGGGGACACCGGCAAGGCAATTGCGGCCATGCGCGATGCCAACGCCCTCGCCGAGCAATCCGCGAGGCGCCAGCTGCGCGCCTATCTGGTGATCGAGCCCGGCGGGGTTAACGAGGTTGTGGACGGCTTCGCCCGCTTGCCGCTACAGGTAGAGAATAAAGGGCAATCCCCCGCCTTCGACGTAAGGCTGTTCGCGAACCACGCGGTAGTCGAAAACCCCCGAGACATCAGCCTGGACGATCTCGGAGTTCCGCTGGGCGGGGAGATCGATGGCGCATCGCTGGGGCCGGGCGTCTGTCGCTCGATCTATAGCTATGCGAGCGAGGCCCTGATCGAGCCCTACGCCTATGACATCGTGAGAAAGCGACGCGCCATTATCCAATTCGGTTACGTCGGTTACCGCGATGCCTTCGGCGACGAGTGGCGGACGAACTTCGCTTTCTATCATTGGGGAAATAATCTCACCCCCGCAAATGCGCTGCGGTGCCGCTTCGGCAATGATGCCACATAGGTCCAACGACGTCGAACATCATGGTACACGTTCGGAGGGAATAGCCCCTGCCGACTCACCCGATCGCGCGCCTCCCGGCGGTTGGGAGGCTCCGTCGACGGTCTGAGCACCCGGTCTCCGTCCCCGGCGCGCGGAACAGTTACGCCCGCGCCGCGCTCTCGCCTTGTGGACAGCGAGATCGCCCTGTCAGCGCTCGTCGCGGTCGCTTTTGCGGCGGTGCATGTGTTCGGCGGAAGGCTGAACTTCCTTAGGGTGACGCCGCGCAGCGTCTGGCTGTCCGCCGCTGGCGGCGTCTCGGTCGCCTATGTGTTCGTTCATCTGCTGCCGGAGCTGGCCGAGCATCAGGAGACGCTGGCCGAAGGGCTGCCCGGGCTGCTCGGCGGCATCGAAAAACATTCCTACCTTCTGTCGCTGATCGGGCTGATGACCTTCTACGGCCTCGATCGCCTCGCAAGTTGCGCCCCGCGGCCGGCCGCGAGGGAGGCTGACGACCTCGAGGTGCCGAGCGGCGTGTTCTGGATCCACCTTGGTTCGTTCGCGCTGTACAATCTGCTGATCGGCTATTTGCTGCTCCACCGCGAGGGGACCGACCGGTTCGGGCTGCTCACCTACGGGACGGCGATGGCGCTGCACTTCCTGGTCAACGACCAGGGCCTGCGCGACCAGCATGGCCGGAGCTACGCGCGGACCGGGCGCTGGCTGCTCGCGGCCGCTCCGCTCGCCGGCTGGGGCTTGGGGCTGGCCACGGCGATTTCGCCGCCGGTCATTGCCGCCATGTTCGCGTTTCTCGCCGGCGGCATCGTCCTCAACGTGCTGAAGGAAGAGCTGCCGGAGGAACGGGAAAGCCGCTTCTCCGCCTTCGCCGCCGGGACGATCGGCTACGCGGCCCTGCTGCTGGCGACGTCGTGAGAAGCTGGGTGCTGGCGATGCGGCTGAGCGTCAAGGCCCGCTACCCGTTCACCGCGACGCTGCCGACGACCCTCGCTCAGCTCGAATAATACATGTCATATTCGACCGGGCTCGGCGTCGTCTCCCAGCGCATCTGCTCTTCCCATTTGAGCTCGATATAGGCGTCGATCTGGTCGTCGGAGAAGACGTCGCCCCGAGTCAAAAAGGCGCGGTCGTTCTGGAGCGCGATGAGGGCTTCGCGGAGCGAGCCCGACACGGTCGGCACGTTGACCAGCTCGGCCGGCGGCAGATCGTAAAGGTTCTTGTCGATCGGGTCGCCGGGATGGATGCGGTTCTGGATGCCGTCGAGGCCGGCCATCAGGATCGCGGCATAAGCGAGATAGGGGTTGGCGAGCGCGTCGGGGAAGCGGAACTCGACCCTTTTCGCCTTTTCGCCGGCGCCATAAGGGATGCGGCAGGAGGCGGAGCGGTTGCGGCTCGAATAAGCGAGCAGGACCGGCGCCTCGAAGCCCGGGACCAGGCGCTTGTAGCTGTTGGTGGTCGGGTTGGTGAAGGCGTTGAGCGCGCGCGCGTGCCGGATCACCCCGCCGATGAAGAACAAGGCGGTCTCGCTGAGCCCGGCATAGCCGTTGCCGGCGAACAGCGGCTTGCCGCCTTCCCAGATGGAAAAGTGCGTGTGCATGCCCGAGCCGTTGTCCGACTTGATCGGCTTGGGCATGAAGGTCGCGGTCTTGCCATAAGCGTGGGCGACCATGTGGACGACATATTTGTAGATCTGCATGCGGTCGGCGGTCTCGACCAGCTTGCCGTAGGTCATGCCGAGCTCATGCTGGCCGGCGGCGACCTCGTGATGATGCTTGTCCATCGGCAGGCCCATCTCGATCATGGTCGAGACCATCTCGGCCCTTATGTCCATCGCGCTGTCGACCGGCGCGACCGGGAAATAGCCGCCCTTGGCGCGCGGCCGGTGGCCGAGATTGCCATTCTCATATTCGCGGCCGGTATTGGTCGGCAGCTCGATGTCGTCGATCCGGAACGAGGATGAATTGTAGCCGTCCTCGAAGCGGACGTCGTCGAACATGAAGAATTCGGCTTCGGGGCCGACATAGACGGTGTCGCCGATGCCGGTGGTCTTGAGATAGGCCTCGGCCCGCTTGGCGGTCGAGCGGGGGTCGCGGGCGTAAAGCTCGCCGCTGCCGGGATCGACGATGTCGCAGAACAGGATCAGCATCGGGGTGGCGCTGAACGGGTCGACATAGGCGGCGTCGAGGTCCGGCTTCAGGATCATGTCGCTTTCGTTGATCGCCTTCCAGCCGGCGATCGACGAGCCGTCGAACATGAAGCCGTCCTCGAGCTGGTCCTCGTCGATGAGGCCGGAGACCATCGACAGATGCTGCCACTTGCCCTTGGGGTCGGTGAAGCGCAGGTCGACCCACTCGATCTCTTCATCCTTGATCCGCTGAAGGATGCTGCCCGCGTCGATTGCCATCTGCCTTACCCTTTTGCCTGAATGCGCGCCCGCGCGAATCCGCATCCGCACGTCATGACTAGCGATTCCAGCGCGCGGGCTCCGCGTCCAGCCGCGAATGCGGACGGGTTAAGAATTCACGTGGACAGCTCGTCTCCCGGGGTCGGTCGGCCGGGCAATACAGGCGCGTGTCGCCGAGCGTCTCGGGGCGCAGCCGTTGCTATGAGGTCGCCGGGCCTTCAATCCGCCGGAGCGCCCCGGGCCGCGGGCAGTGCCCGCGGCCCCGCGGGCCTCAGCCGCCGTAGCCGACGAAATCGTTGGCGTTCAAAACCGTGCCGGGAGCGACGACCGCGAAGAAAGCGGCTTCCTGCTCCCCGGTGCCGTCCGGATCATAGCGGATTTGGCCGGTATCGCTGTCGTAGAGGATGCGGTCGTCGGCATCCTGCGGCACCGAGCCGCGGACGAAGGCGCTTTCGGGCAACTCGCCAAGCGGCATTTCGGTGAAGTCGCTGCGATCGAGGTAGATGGTATCGTCCGCCGCGGTGAAATCGTTGATGATGTCTCTATAAGGAATGGTCGCATATTGCTCGAAGTAGAAGCCGTCCTGACCTTCTCCCCCGATAAGAACATCCATTCCGGAATCGACGCCGCCATAGAGCGAGTCGTTGCCATCCCTTCCCTGCAGAACGTCCGCGCCCTGCATGCCACGAATTTCATTATCACCGGAATTCCCGACAATGCGGTTCTGTACCCCCCCGCCAGTGCCATCGATATCGGCCGATCCGAGCAGGAAGAGATTCTCGACGTATACGGACTCAGAGGGCTTATCGAACTGTCCTATGTCCAAACTGATGGTGCTTCGAACCGTATCGTCTTCGTCAATGCCGATTTCATCGACCACGTCGCCGGCATCGCCGACATAATAAATGTCCCGGCCCCGGCCGCCGCTCATGAAATCGGCCCCGCCGCGGCCGTTGAGGACATTGCGGACGACCTGGCCCTCCTCGACCGTCAGCCGGTTGTCGAGGTCGTTGCCGTAGCCGCGCGCCGCCTCGCCGCGAAGCTCGAGATTCTCGATGTTGCGCCGGAGGGTGAAGGAGATGGTGGCGAACACCGTGTCGGTTTCGCCCTCGCCGAGCCGCTCGACGACCTTGTCCAGCTCGGAATCGACCCAATAAGTATCGCTGCCGGTCCGCCCGATCAGGAGATCGTCTTCGGTGCCGCCGTCGATCGTGTCGTTGCCGGCCCGGCCGCGGATCGTGTCGTCCCCGCCGAGGCCGAAAATGTCGTCCTGGAGCCGCGTCCCGCTCAGTGTTTCGCCATCGGCAGTGCCCGTAATCGTCGCCACCGCGGTTCTCCCCATGCGCTGCCGGAAAGCCGCCCCGGCTCAATAGCCGATGAAGTCGCTCGCCTGGATCTCCGTCCCGGTCGGTACGACGAAGAGAAGCGTTTTTTCCATCTCTCCAGTACCGTCCGGGTCGTAATAGACGAAGGCCGAGGGGTGGTCTTCCGTAGTGTAGTAAATGATCCGGTCGTCGGCATCTTGGGCGTCCGATCCGCCAACAAAGGGCCCTGAGCCGCGAACGAACGCACTTTCGGGCAGCACCCCCTCCGGGATCTCGGTATAGGCGTCGCGATCGAGATAGATGGTGTCGTCGGCGCTGGTGAAATCCCGTATTTTCTTGTCGAAGCCAAGAAGCTCGAAGTAGAAACCGTCCTCGCCGGCGCCGCCGGTGAGCGTGTCGAAGCCCCGACCGCCATAGAGGCTGTCGTTGCCGCCGCGGCCGTTGAGTACGTCGCTGCCCCCCATCCCCATGAGCACGTTGTCGGCGGAATTGCCGACGATGCGGTTATCGGTTCTCCCGCCCGTGCCGTCGATCACCGCCGTGCCGAGCAGCACGAGATCCTCGACGTAAATGTCCTCGATGACCGTCTGGTCGAACACGCCGACGTTGAAGCTGACAGTGCTGCGCACCGTATCCAGGCCCTGGCCCAGCTCCTCGATGAAATCGTTCACGTCATCGACATAATAAGTGTCGTCGCCGTGCCCGCCGCTCATGAAGTCGGCGCCGCCGCGGCCATTGAGGACATTGTCGACATCCTGGCCGGCCTCGACCGTCAGGCGGTTGTCGAGGTCGTTGCCGTCGCCGCGCACCGCTTCGCCACGAAGCTCGAGATTCTCGATGTTGCGCCGGAGGGTGAAGGAGATGGTGGCGAAAACCGCGTCGCTCTCGCCCTCGCCGAGCCGCTCGACCACCTTGTCCAGCTCGGAATCGACCCAATAAGTATCGCTGCCGGTCCGGCCGATCAGGAGATCATCTTCGGTGCCGCCGTCGATCGTGTCGTTGCCGGCCCGGCCGCGGATCGTGTCGTCCCCGCCGAGGCCGAAAATGTCGTCCTGAAGCCGCGTCCCGTTCAGTGTTTCGCCCGCGGCAGTGCCCGTTATCGTCGCCATTCACCGATTCCTTCTGATAAAGCCGTTTGCGGCTTGCTGCTCAGATTAAACCATGTTTCCCAGCAAATTACCAGCCTCGGCCGCAATTGCCAGCCTCGGCCGCCCGCCGCCCGCGAAATCCAGTTGACAACGTGGCCCTCCCTGTCTTGGTTGCTCTGGGATCTCGGACCAGGGATCATCCGAAACGGACCAGTGGGGTGGGGACATGATTGACGTAGTTGATCTGGCGAGTCTGGACGGCAAGCCGGTGAGCGCGGGCGACTTCATCACCGTCGGCGGCTTCTCGGGGGGGGTGTTCGAAGCACGCTCCAGTAGCTCCGTACTGGAGGCTTCGAAAGTCACATTACGCTTTCTGCCTCGCCCGTTCACCGCAAATCTGACGGTTTGGGACCATGTCTGGGATGCAGAGACGGAGAAAGGCGCCACCAATCCGGGCGGAAAGCACGGCGACACGATCACGATCGACGGACATCAAATCACATTGGTCAGCTCGGCTCCGACCGGGCAGCAGGTCCAGATCGGCATAGGCGCGACCGACGCCCTCAAAGCCGCCGACCTCGCCGAGAAGATCATGTCCTACGTAAACGTCAACTCGGTCCTCATAGGGGTGCGGATGCGCGGCACTACCCTGCTGCGCTGCAGCGCGAACGATTGGGGTCAGCGCTTTGTCGGGGGCGTCGCGAGCCCCGTGGCCGTGTCCGTTTCCTCAACCGACGCCCACCCACCGTTCACGTGGGACGTAACCCACTTGTCTGATCCTTCGGAGGGCAGCTCGGTGCGGTTCGGCGATCAGCCGACCGACGTTCTTACATTCAAAGCGCCTCCGGTCATCGGCGCAAACCGGGAGATAGCGATCGGGGCTACTCCCTCGGCGACCGCGCAGAATTTCAAGAAGTACATCAATGAGAGGAGCGAGACGCTGGACCTCACCGCTTCCGGCGAGGTTACCGATGCGGCCAAGGGGATGGACATCACCCTCACTCCAAGCTCGTTCGCGGGGCTCGCCCGGCTTCGCAATTTCGTCAAAGGCGGCCTGAACGTCACCAACGCCGGGGTGGTGACGCCAAAGCCACCGGAGTGCGACCTCTTCGTGGTGCAGGCGATGGGCGCGGCGGCGGCGGACAAGCTGGGCGCGATCTACCGCCCTTCCACGGCATCGCCGACGGTGGTCAACGTCCGCGTGAGCGTGGAGCGGGACGGGACGCTGCATCCCTCCTTCTGGGACTTGAAGGGCGAACGCGGCCACGACGGCGACTACATCCAGCCGCGCATGAACGCCATGTTTGACGCCGCGCATTTCCTCGGCTGCAGGATCGAGCTTCGCGCCGGCGCCAATTACGACCTCACCCGCGGCGACGGCTATACAAATCGCACGCAGATGGACGCCATCCGGTTTCGCAACATAAGCCTGTACGGAAACGGCGCCACCATAAGCAACCGCAACGACATCAAGCGTTCAGCCACCCCGTCGACGCCCGGTGAGGCAGGCGAGCAAAACAGCATCTTCTATTTCGGCGTCGGCCATCCGGCGTTCGATTCCGACGTTCCTTTCGCGCGGATCGTCGCGGCTGCGAAAGGCGACACCTATGTCGAACTCGTACTGCTGAATACGGGATCCTATTTCCGCGTCGGCGATGTGATTCCGATCATGACGGTGGCGGGCCGATCGGCCAGAACCGTTTGGCATCCCGTCGCACGCGAATTCTACAAGATCGTCCATATCGACGGAAAGATCCTGCATCTCGATCGTGGGCTCGCCTCCGATTATCCGCTGAACTCGCGGGTCGCGCTCTGGATGGGCCATTATGACAGCACCATCAGGCAGGACATCTTCATCGCGGACAATCCACGCGTGCGCGATCTGTCGCTGTATAGCCCCTATGGCGGCGCGATGACCCGCAGTCAGGCCTATAATGTCGACTTCGAGTTCGACCTTCTGGAAGCCTATTATGGCGTGTTCATCAACGCCATGAACGGTCACGTCAAGGTGAAGAAGGTGCGCGCCAAGAAGAAGGCGTGCGACCTCGCCCACAACTCCCAGGGCGTCACCGTCGACATGGACGAGGTGGAATGGTGGCCCAACGATACGAGCGACGACGCGCCGATGATGCACTTCGCCGAGAACAGCCGGGATTTTGTGATCACCTGCAAGCTGCTGCGCTGCATGAATTCGGCTGACGAGCCGGACTTCCCCGGTCCGCAGATCATCAACGGAACCGACGGCGCGCGCGGGATAATCAAGCTGGGTATGTCGATTGTCGAGAAGATGCTGAACGGCGTGACGGAAAAAGGCGACTGGGCGACCGCCACCGCCTACCAGATAAACGACATCGTCGCTGTCGGATCCAAAAAGTACGTCGCCCGAAAGGCGCATACATCCTCCGCGGATTTCGACGCCAAGGAAGAGCTCAATTGGGCTCCGCAGGTCCGGCGGCAGTTCTTCACCCTGCTCCACAAGGACTCGCTGCGCGGCGAGGCTCCGCACCACTTCACCGACCTGGACCTCGATCTTGGGCAGGTATTTTACGGCGATGCGCCCGGAGCGCTCGTCCGCATCCACAAGAACACGGTGAATCCGCTGCTGGGCCCGAAGCGGATCCGAGTATCAGGGGGGCGGTTCAACGGCGCGGAACCGTTGGTTAACCTGGGTGCGCACGTTGAGGGCGATGACTGCTCGATAGCGGAGGGAGTCCATATTCCCGGAAGGCTCAGGGTGGATGGGAACGGCGGCGTCTATGGCGGCCACTTCACCCAGGGCTATTCAGGAGAAAGCGTCGGCGCCCCGACCAGGGTGGCGATCAGCTCCGACATGACCCCACAGCTGACGAAGCGTGTCGTCAGATCGATCGGCATCAACAGCACCGATACGGCCAACACCTACGCGCCCGGTACTCTCATTCTCCCACCCGGCACTTTGGGCCAGGATGGGGATGCGCTCGAACTCACGATCGCCTATGAAACCAGCACCGGGGCGGGCTCGAAGAACATCCAGCTGTTTGGCCAATCGACCGGCGCTGCGGTGCAACTCGCCGCAATCCTCCTGCCGGCCAACGCGGTCGCCCTGGGCGAAGCGGTTTTCAGCCTGCGGCGTGCCGCGATCGGGGAGCTTTTCGCCTCCGTCTTCGATCGGCAAGGAAATGCGCCCCCGCAAGCGGGGATGCGGGTCTTGCCGAACCTGCCCGTGCTGAACGTGAACACCGATCCGAACCTGGACGTCGATACCATCACCC
Organism: Allosphingosinicella sp.; assembly: GCA_036388655.1. Lineage (GTDB taxonomy): Bacteria > Pseudomonadota > Alphaproteobacteria > Sphingomonadales > Sphingomonadaceae > Allosphingosinicella. The sequence goes on from DASVRK010000131.1 coordinate 14,609, forward strand.
TGTCGGTACGGATCTTCATCGGCGCCGCCAGCGGCGGCTTCATCATCCCGCGCGTGCTGACCTGGCGGCCGCTGCTGTCGTGGCACGTCTGAGCGGCGCCGGCGGCCTCAAAAGGGCCGCCGCTGCGCCGCCACCAGCATCCGCAGCAGCATCGCTACCGGCCGCGGCACGCCGACCTTGCCTTCGAGCCACAGGCTCACGGTCGAGCGGCTGACGCCGATCGCCCCGGCAAGGTCGTTCTGGGTGCGGTAGCCGAGCGTCCGCATCGCCGAGCGGAGCTCGTCGGGTGACATGGAGGAAAGCAGGGGATCGTCCACGGACGGTCCCCTAGCGCCAACCGGGCGCGCGGGGAATTGCCGCCGCTTGCGCGCGTGCCCGGAGCGAGCTCAGATCGCGTCCGAGCCGCGTTCGCCGGTGCGGATGCGGAGCGCCTCCTGGACGTCGATGACGAAGATCTTGCCGTCGCCGATGCGGCCGGTGCGGGCGGCGGTGGCGATGGCTTCGACGGCGCGTTCGGCGAGGCCGTCTTCGACCACCACTTCCAGTTTCACCTTGGGCAGGAAGTCGACGACATATTCGGCGCCGCGGTAAAGCTCGGTGTGGCCTTTCTGGCGGCCGAAGCCCTTGGCCTCGGTGACGGTGATGCCGGAGACGCCGACCTCGTGCAGCGCCTCCTTGACGTCGTCCAGCTTGAACGGCTTGATGATCGCCTCGATCTTCTTCACGCTTGCTCCCCTCGGGCGCCGGTCCGGCCCAGCATAAGCCCGGCGCGGGACAGGGCAAGCCGGCGTTGACAGGCGCGGGCGGCGGCCGCACTGTCCCGGCGTCGCGGCGCGCGAGGGGCGCGGCGGATCGGGTGGCGTTCGGGATCGGCAGGCGCGGCGCTCCGGAAGGGGAGAGGCCTGATGGGTATCGAGGTTCTAGACGGCGTGGTCGAAACCGCGGCGGTGAAGCGGTCGAGCGGAAAGCTCACCATATACGACAGTTTGACGATACGCCTGAAGGACGGCGGGGAGCGGCGGCTCGAAAAGGTCGCGGCGGCGCCGGCCGTCGCCGCGGCGCTGCAGCCGGGCGTCGAGGGCCGGTTCTACGGCTATAAGGCGATCGACCATCGTGGGATGATCGGCGTCCGCACCCGCGACGGCCGCGCCGCCTTCGCGATCCCGAGCGGCAATGAGCGGATCATGCTGATGCTGGCGATCGCCGGCCTCGCCTGGTTCCTGATCGCCTTCTTCGCCCGCGACTCGATCACCTTCCTCGGCCTGATCGGCGGAGTGTTGGGCGCGATCGGCTATGTCCGCTACCGCCAGACGCGGATCGCGGGCCGGGCGCTGTACGATGCCGACGCCGGCTACGCCTGAGCAAGCCGAGCCTATCCCCAGTGGCTGAAGGCGGGGCGTTTGGCGTGCTTGCGGCCGACCACCTTCAGCGACACCATCGTCTTCAAGTCGGCGAGGGTGCCGAGGCTGGCGCCGCAATCCTCGCAATCGATCTCGGTTTCGTCGCCGCCTTCGAGCGGGATGCTGAGGCTGTCGCCGCGGCAACGGTCGCAGCGGAGGAGGACGGAAATGGTCATGCGGAAGCTCCCGGAACCGCGGGCACAATGCAGGGCAAGCGATATGGTTGCGAGGCGCGAAGATTTAACCGCCTGGCGCCGGCGGCGGCTTTCCCGGCCGGCCGCGCTTCTGCTAGCTTTGCCCGGAAAAAAGGGGATTCGGCATGGCCAAGGCGATCGGCGCGGCATTGTTGTGGGGGGCGCTGCTGCTCGGCGGCTGCGTTTCGATCGGCGGCCCCCGGCTGGGATCGGAGCTGGTCGGTCGCAGCGCGCGGCTGGTGCCGGCGCGGGGCGATGCCTCGATGCTCCATTTCGCGCCTGACGGGACGGTCGAGTCGACCTTCGGCCGGCGCAGCGCCAGCGGCCGCTGGTGGATCAAGAATCGACGCCTCTGCTTCCTCTGGGCGGGCAGCTTCCGCGAATGCTGGCCCTATGGCGCGCCGCTTCAGCCGGGCCGGCCAAGGTCGATCCGGAGCGACCGCGGCAATGTCGTGCACGTGACCCTGCTCTAGGCGGCGCTCAATAAGGCGGCCGGTCGAGCCCCTTGGGGCTCTTGGTGAAGATCTCGCAGCCGTCTTCGGTGATGCCGATCGAATGTTCGAACTGGGCCGACAGCGAGCGGTCGCGCGTCACCGCGGTCCAGCCGTCCTCGAGCACCTTGCAGGCCGCCTTGCCGATATTGATCATCGGCTCGACCGTGAAGAACATGCCCGGGCGCAGCTCCGGCCCGGTGCCGGGGCGGCCGACATGGACCACCTCCGGGCTGTCGTGGAACAGCTGCCCGAGCCCGTGGCCGCAGAAATCGCGCACGACGCCGTAGCGGTGGCGCTCGGCATGGCTCTGGATGGCGTGGCTGATGTCGCCGAGATGGTTGCCGGGGCGGGCCTGTTCGAGCCCGAGCATCAGGCATTCATAGGTGACGTCGACCAGCCGGCGCGCCTTCACCGGAACGTCGCCGACCAGGTACATGCGGCTGGAATCGCCGTGCCAGCCACCCAGGATCGGAGTCACGTCGATGTTGACGATGTCGCCGTCGCGAAGCACCCGGTCGCCCGGTATGCCGTGGCAGACGACGTGGTTGATCGAGGTGCAGCTGCTGTGGGTGTAGCCGCGATAGCCGAGCGTGGCGGCGACCGCGCCGGCGTCGCGCATCATCGCCGAGACGATGTCGTCGAGCGCCTGGGTGGTGACGCCCGGAACGACGTGCGGCACCAGCCCGTCGAGGATCTCGGCGGCGAGCCGGCCGGCGGCGCGCATGCCGGCAAAGCCTTCCGGCCCGTGGAGCTTGATCGCGCCGCCGCGCTCGGGCGCGGGCGCGACGTCGTAGCGCTGGATGGTGCGATATTCGGTCATGGCCGGAATATAGCCCGCGCGCGCGGGTTTGACGAGGTGTTGACAATGTTCTCGTCTTTGGGTTAAGTCATAGCTTAACTCGATGTAAGGGAGAGAGTAGCCTTCGGGCCTGCGCCGGATTTATCCGGCTCATCGAGGAGATTGCAAAGCCGCTCATGCGGCGATGGTCTTCTTGTGCCCGGAGGTCGAGATGGAGCGAGGCGAGCGGTTCGCGTTATTCGTTCAGGAGATGGAGGAAGCGGCGCCCGCCGCATCGTTCGAGGAGGCGCGGCAATTGCTGGAAGCCAGGCTCAACCAGATTGAAGACGCGCATTCGGGCGTGCCCTATTGTCCGGAGAACTGGCGCGACGATGGCCGCATGTATCCTCCGCAGGACGATTCCGAACGGCACAGCCCGATCGCGGGGGTGCGCGTGTTTCGGACCCGCGGGCACCGCGTCTCGATTGCCGCCAATGGCGCGATCCGCATCACGACGGCAGGAACGCTGCAGGAGCGCATCGTCCTCGATAAGGCCGGAAAGGATGGCGGGTCCTGTCCCGCCGCGTGACCCTCCCATGACCGTCTTCGATCAGCTTGTGGACAGAGTGCGGCAGCGGTTCGATACTGCGCAGGACGTGTCCGTGTCCGTGGAACAGCCCGCGAGGCCCGACGGCACCTATTTTCTTACCATCGCTTGCGACGACTATGCCGTCGAAGTGGAATGGCAGCGCAATCGCGGCTTCGGCATCGCGGCCGGACGCGACCTGGTGTTCGGAAGCGGAGTGGATGAGGTTCACGGCTCGGCCGCGGCCGCGTTCGACCGCATCGAGCATCTTCTGCAGACGCGTGAATCCACATCCGGCGAGGCGAGCGTCAATCTCATCGACCTCCGGAAGCTTCGTGGATTGCTTCAGAAAGACGTCGCGGAGCAGCTCGGCATCAGCAAGAGCGGAGTCGCGCAGATGGAGCGCGCGGAGTCGCTGACCACGATGCAAATCGATACTCTGCGGAAGCTGATCGCCACTCTCGGTGGCGAACTCGTGCTGTCCGCGCGCTTTCCGGGAGGACGCGAACGCCGGATCGCCGTGGACTGACCGGTTCCTTGCCCGCTTCGCAAAAGCCTGAGCAGTCGCTAGGGCGATGAAATGGCGAGCGAGCGGATCTGGACGGCGGGGTTGTTGATCATCGGCGACGAGATCTTGTCAGGCCGCACCGAGGATCGGAATATCGCGCCGATCGCGCGCTGGCTGAACCTCCAGGGGATCAGGCTCGGCGAGGTGCGGGTGGTGCCCGACGTAGAGGCGCGGATCGTCGCGGCGGTGAATGCGCTGAGGACCGCGCACGATTATCTGTTCACGACCGGCGGCATCGGGCCGACCCATGACGACATCACCGTCGACGCGATCGCGGCGGCGTGCGGGGTCGGGGTCGAAGTGCACCCCAAGGCGCGGGCGGCGCTGGAGGCTTATTATGCGAGCCGCGGCGGCTTATCCGAGGCGCGGCTGCGGATGGCGCGGGTGCCGGCAGGGGCCGATCTGATCGAGAACCCGATGTCGGGCGCGCCGGGAATCCGGTTCGGCAACATCTTCATCCTGGCGGGCGTGCCGCATATCGCCGCTTTGATGCTGGAAGCGCTCAGCGGCCGCATCGAAGGGGGGAGGCCGCTCCTATCCCGGACGATCGGCTGCTGGGTCCCGGAAAGCGAGATCGCCGAGACCTTGCGCGACACCGAGCGGGCCCATGAAGGCTGCCAGATCGGCAGCTATCCCTTCTTCCGCGAGGGCCGCGTGGGCGCCAATTTCGTCATCCGCAGCACCGAGGCCGCGGCGCTCGACGCCTGCGTGGAGGATCTGATCGGCCGGCTGGAAGCGGCCGGCTACGCCGTCGCCCGCGACGGGATCTAGCGGGGCGGCGCTTCCGCTAGTGCGGTCCCGGTGGCGCTCGGCAGCGCCGGTCAATGGTCGTTATGCCGCGGCGGATGGGCTTCGAGCGAGGCGGCGAGGGCGGCTTCCTCGGCGCCCGGCCGCCGCCGCAGCACCCGGCGCACGGCCACCGCCATCAGCGCGAAGCCGAGCAGCGACCCGGCCAGCACCGCCGCCGCCGCGCCGATGGTGCCCGCTTGCGGGATCAGGACCAGCATCAGTCCGATCAGCGCGGCGGCGGCGATCAGCTGCACCCGGAACGAGCGGCCGGCCTGGCCGCTGGCGATCAGCGCCGGCTCGAAGGCGACACCGATCAGGTCGACCACGGCGGCGGCGCCGAGCAGCAGCAGCAGCGGGTAGGCGGCGGCGAATTCCGGCCCGGCGACCAGCTCGAGCAGCGGCCGTCCGGCCAGCAGGAGCAGGAGCAGCAGCAGGCCGCCGCCGAGCGCGGCGGTGCGGACGATGCGCGCGATCATCGGCCCGAACTCGGCGGACGAGCCGGCGGCGGTGCGGATTCGCATCAGCTCCGGAAACAAAGCGCGGGCGAACAATTGCGACACCCGCGCCATCGCCCGGCCGAGCTGGTGGGCGAGCCGGTAGGCGCCGGCCGCGGCCGGGCTGGCGAAGAAGCCGACCAGCAGCACCGGCAGCTGGCGGGTGGCGAGGGTCAGCGTCTGCGCGCTGTTGGTGATCGCCGCGAAATGGAGGATGCCGGGATTGTCCGCGCGGAGGGCGGGCAGGGACAAAGGCGCCCGGCGCCAGGGCAGCCCGCGCGCGACCCGCGCCGCCGACACCCAGAAAGCGATGCTGGAGGCGAGCTCGGCGGCCGCCCAGGCGATGAGGAAGCCGCGCACGCTGGGGCCGGCGGCGAGGACCAGGCCCGCGCCCGCCAGCCGCACCACCGGCAGCGCGGTATCGGCGAAGGCGGCGGCGGCGAAGCGGTCGTGGAGGCGAAGGATGCCGGTCGGGGTCGAGCGCATCGACAGCAAAGCCGCGCAACAGAACAGGAAGGTGTCGCGCCGCATGTCCGGCGACCAGCCGAAGGCGGGCGCGAGCGCGGCGACCGCGGCCATTGCGATCAGGCTGCCGAGGAGGGCGCCGGCGGCGTCGAGCGCGAGCGCGCCCTTGAGCAGCCGGGCGAGCCGATCGGGCCGGCCGGCGTGCAGATGCTCGGTGCCGTAGCGGACGATGATCTGCCAGGTCTGGAAGCTGATGATGGTGACGATGGCCCCGCCGGTGCCGGTGACGAGCGCGAACTGGCCGAAGCCGGCGGCGCCCAGCGAACGGGTGACGATGGCGATGTAGAACAGGCTGAGGATGGCGTTGACGCCGCGGCTTCCGAGCAGCCAGCGCAAATTGGCGAGCGCCCCGCCGAGGCTGCCGGAGCGCAGCGGCTGGGGCGCCTCCGCCATCGCCGGGCTAAGCGCGCGGCGCGCGCGGCCGCGGCGGATGTTTCAGATGGTGGGCGATAAGCTCGCCGAAGCGCTGGTGGCCAACGCCCCTGCGCCCGGCGCGCTGCGCGACGATCATGCACGGCTTGCCATTGCCTTCGATCAGCAGCGGCCCTTCGGCGGTGAGCGCGACGTCCCAGCCGACCAGATTGTAATCGGCGAAGCCGCCCCGATGCGCCTTCAGCACCAGTGCCTTGGCCTCTTCCCAGAATGGCAGGCGGCGCCCGGCGATGGCCGCGCCCGAGGCCGGATGCTCGGTTACGTCGCCGACCCAGCGGCCGCGGCAGGCGGGGCCGAGCAATCCGGTGGCGAGGTCGATCGGCGCCATCAGGCCGCCCGACTTGATATTGTCGACCTGCGAATTCGGGTCCGACGGGAAGCGGAGCACAGAGGTGACGATCTCCGGCTCGCCGCGCTCGTTGATCATGGTGCTGACGCGCGCGGTGGAGAGGGCGCTCAGCGAGAGGTCGCGGAGATCCGGATGGACCGAGACCTTGGGCTGGATCAGCCAGGCGCCCGGGAGGCGGCCGAACCGCTCGCGGACGAAGCGGGCGAAGGCGGCGGCATCGCCGTCGGCGGCGGGATAGTCGAACAGCTGGAAGCCGCTGCCGCCTTCGCCGTCGACCGGCTTCAGCGCGAGGGCGGCGACCGTCGGCGCCTCGCGCACCGCGACGGCGCCGTCCACGATGGTGGCCAGCAGCGGCGGGTGCGGCAGTCCAAGCTCGGCGCAGCGCGCGTAGAACAGGCGCTTGTCGGCGAGCACGCAGCCGGCCGCCCAATTCTTGGGGTTGATGCGCTTGCTGACGTCCGCATGCTCGAAGCGGCGGATAAAGCCGTCCAGATCGGCTTCGCTCTCGACCCGGAACAGGGCGATGTCGTTGGGGTCGGCGAAGCGGCGATGGGCGATGCGCGCCGCCGTGCGCGCCCAGTCGCGGCCGAGCCCGTATTTGCGGGCGATGCTGCGCGCCCGGTACGGGACCCACAGATGGAAGACGCCGCCGGCCAAAGCGTCGAGCGCCGCCCGCACCGGCGAGCGCTGCGCCCGGCGCGTGCGATAATGTTCGTCGAGGAAGCCCGCCGACGTCGGCCGCAGCACGCCCGGATAGAGCGCGAAGACCTTTTTGAGCCGGTAGTAAAGGTGTTGCGCTCGGGTCATTTTATCCAGGCGTGCGGCCGCTGGGCCGGGCGGGCCGCGCTTGAGACGTTGGCTGCCGGTTAAGCGAGCGGGGGTGAGGGATCAAGGGCGTCGCGCCGTGCACCGGGGCAGTCAGCGGCTGAAGGTCAGCACCGGGGCGTCGCGGAAGCGGGCGTCGGGGAGCCGGGCCAGATGGTGGCGGTAGAGCGCGCCGAGCCGGGTGGCGGCGATGCCGCGGCCGGAGACGGTCTGGAGGAGATTGCCGCCGGGGTTCCAATTGCCCTCGAGGATGACCGGCCCGTCCTCGGCCAAAGCGACGTCCCAGCCGACCAGCAGGAAGTCCTCGCCGAGCAGCGCCCGGTGGCCGAGCACCGCCTGCCGCTTCGCCTCGTCCCAGCCGGGCAGCGCGAAGCCGGCGATGGGGGCGCCGGTGGAAGGATGCACGTCGTGGCTGCCGATCCGCCAGCGGCTGCTTTTGGAGCGGGCAGGCCCGGCCACGCCGGTGGCGAGATCGACCGGCGCGGCGAGGCCGCCGGCGCTGAAATTGTCGACGATGACGCTGCCCCGGCCGAGCCGCAGCGTGGCGTCGACCAGCTCGATGGCGCCGAACTCGTCGAGGCAGGTCACCAGCCGCAGCGTCGGCAGCGCTCCCGGTGACAGCGCGGCCAGCGCTTCGTGGGTGCGCAGGCGCTGCTGGAGCACGTCGCCGGGGCCGAGCGCGCTTTGCGCCCAGGCGAGCAGGTCTGCCACCGGCTGCTCGCGGCCGCCGCGCTCCGCGACCCAGCCGAGCCCGTGCCGGCGGAGCCCGAAGATGCCGCGGCCGCGCGAGCTGAAGCCGGGCTTGAAGATCAACTCGCCGGCCGCCTCGATCCAGGCGGGCAGGCCGGCGGCGAGATCGCCCTGGGCGAGGGTCGGGATGCCGGTCATCCCGGACTGGCGCGCGATGAAGGCGGCGAAGCGCGCCTTGTCGAACAGGATCGAGTCGCGCTTCGGGAAGGCGCGCGGGTTGAGGAGGAGGTTGATGCCCTTCTTGTCGTAATTGCCGATGAGCGCGCCGGCGGCCCCGCCGACCCCGCTCTCGCGCGCCACCCGAAGCTCGGTCGGATGCACGTTCCACTTGAGCGCATCGGCGAGGTCGCGCACCGCCCGGCGAAGCGAGCCGGCCTGCCCGAGGCCGGTCAGCGCCAGCGCCGCCTGCGGCAGGTTCATGGCCAGCGCCGCGAGCCGCCGCCGCCATGGCCAGTGGCTCCACAGGCGCCAGTGATAAAGGTCGACCGGATGCGCGGACCCGCGCCGCCCGCGCGCGATCCGTGCCGGCTTGGCGACGCGGATGACCCAGCTCAAGGGCGGCTGCCCGCGATTTCCGGCTCCTCATCGCCGCTCCGCCACCAATAGCTCGCGGCGGCGGTCAGCATCGCCATCGCCAGCCCCAGCGCCAAGGAGTGAACCGCGCCAGCAGATCCGCCGTACTGGCGATGAAGAGCAGCGCGAAGCCGCTGCAGGCGAGCAGCGCATAGCCGGCGATGGCGCGCGGCCCCGCCGGGACCAGCCGGAGCTTCCTCGCCCAGCGCAGCGCGGGCCCCGCGAGCAGGAGGGAGCGGCCCGAACAGGAAGACGGCAAGGAGCATCGCGCCGGTATA
>DASVRK010000132.1:0-12083 GCA_036388655.1 Allosphingosinicella sp.
CGTTCCTCGCCCAGCAATTCGACGCGCAGCATCGCCACTATCAGGGTCATTATCCGGCGGCTGAATGGCTGATGATCGAGCGCGGCGGCGAGCGGATCGGGCGGCTCTACCTCGTCGAGTGGCCGAGCCAGTTCCGGGTCATCGACATCACCCTGGCCGAAGGCTGCCGCGGCCGCGGCATCGGCCGGGCGATCCTCGAGGACGTGCAGTCGATGGCCGCCGCGGCGGGCAAGCGGGTGTCGATCCACGTCGAGAAGATGAACCCGGCGATGAAGCTATACCTCCGGCTCGGCTTCGAGCGCAGCGAGGACAAGGGAGTCTACGACCTGATGGAGTGGCGGCCGGGCGGGCCGGTCAGTTGAGGCCGGTCAGTTGAAGCCGGTCAGGTGAAGATCGCCTCGTAGCGGGTGCCGAATGCATCCTGCGTGATCGGAACGATGAAGATGTCGTCGGCTTCGTCGCCGCGGCTCAGCCGGTAAATGGCTTGCGGCAGCACCGGATCGGCAGGGCCGAGGAACGTGAGGGCGAAGGCGCCGCCGGGGCGGGCGGAATGGCCGAGCGGCCGCGCCTCCTCCAAGGTCAGCGGCAAATTGCCGTCGGGGCCCGCCACCTCGTAGCGCTCGCCGACGTTGGCCGCGAAATCCTCGATGCCGGGATCGCGGGCCTGATCCTGGTCGCTCACTCCACGGTCTCGTTCGGGTCGACGCCCCAGATATGATCGGCGCGGATATAGCCGTCGCGGCCCTGGACGTCGAACCGGCACCAGCCGGAGGCGCAGCGCGAGATGCGGCCGACGACGCCCGGCTGCGCCCGGAACTTTACCCGGGCGGCGTCCTGAGGCGCTTCGTACAGCGGCCTTGCCTCGCCGCCGGTGACCAACGCGGTGCGGGTGTCGCTGAGGAGGTTGACCAGCATCCAGCCGGTCGTGCCGCCGGGATCCTGCACCTTGCGCCAGCTCGGATAGACTTCGAGCACCTTGATCGGCAGGTCCGCGCGCCGATAGAGCCAGATGCCCGGATAATTCTTGCCAGGGCCGGTGCGCATCAAAGCTTCGTTGGCGGCGATCGAAGCCCAATAAGGCGTCGGCCGCTCCTTCTGCGCAGCGGCGGGTCCGTAGAGCAGCGCCCCGATCACCAATGTTGAAGCCGCCAAGGCTGGCCGCATCTGAGAGTCTCCTGTTGCCGCCCCTCCCCCACCTCTAACCGGCGGCGCGGCCCGGCTTCAACCGGCATCTTGCTTGACGCCCGATATCGCGGCGGCCTAGCGCGCGGCGATGCCCCGCAGAGCGCCCCCGCCCCGGCCGAAGCTGATCGTGACGCGGCGGCTGCCGGCTTCGGTCGAGGCGCGGATGGCCGAGTTGTTCGAGGCGGAGTTCAACGCCGACGACCATGCATTCACCGAAGCGGAGCTGATCGCCGCCTCGGCCCGCGCCGACGTGCTGGTGCCGACCGTCACCGATGCGATCGACGCTGCGGTGATCGAGGGCGCGGGCGAGCGGCTCCAGCTGATCGCCAATTTCGGGGTCGGCACCGACCATATCGATCTCAAGGCGGCGCGGGCGCGCGATATCGTCGTCACCAACACGCCGGGCGTGCTCACCGAGGATACGGCGGACCTGGTGATGGCGCTGATCCTGGCGGTGCCGCGGCGGCTCGCCGAGGGTGAGAAATTGCTCCGCGCCGGCGAGTGGCGCGGCTGGTCGCCGACCGGCCTGATGGGGCACAGCGTCACCGGCAAGGCGCTTGCCATATTCGGCATGGGCCGGATCGGCCGCGCGGTCGCCAAGCGGGCGCGGGCCTGCGGCCTTTCGATCCACTATCATAATCGCGAGCGGCTGCCGGAGCGGGTCGAGCGCGAGCTCGGCGCGGTTTTCTGGCCGGACCTCGACGCGATGCTGGCGGCCGCGGACGTGCTGACGGTGAACGCGCCGCACACGGCCGAGACGCACCACGTCATCGACGCGCGGCGGCTGTCGCTGATGAAGCGCGACGCCTACCTCATCAACGCGGCGCGCGGCGCGATCGTCGACCAGGAGGCGCTGATCGAGGCGCTGGAGGCGGGGGTGATTTCGGGCGCCGGGCTCGACGTGTTCCCGCACGAGCCCGAGGTCGATCCGCGGCTGCTCCGCCTCCCCAACCTCGTGCTGCTTCCGCACATGGGCTCGGCGACGTTCGAAGGGCGGACCGCGATGGGCGAAAAGGTGATCGCCAACATTCGAGCCTGGGCCGATGGGCACCGGCCCCCGGACCAGGTGCTGGAGGGTTGGGTGTAGCTCAACCCTTCTCCCGCTCGCGGGAGAAGGAGGGGCCCAAAGCGCCAGCTTTGGGAGGATGAGGGTCTTTTTTGGGACGCTGCGCGGTGCTCGGACGGTAGTTCAAGAAGGAAGAAGAAGACCCTCACGCTGCCCTCTCCCGCGAGCGGGAAAGGGGGACGTCGCGCTAGTCGCCGGTCTGGATGCGCTCGACGAGCTGCTTCACCGTGGGCACGAAGCCGTTCGAGTAGAACGGGTCCTTCTTGAAGCGGAAGGCGGCGTGGCCGGCGAACATGAGGTTGTTGTCGACCGGGCCGCCATGGGCGATGTCCTGGAGCGTCTTCTGGATGCAGAAGCTGCGCGGGTCGGCGAGGCGGCCGGTGGCGTTCTTCTCATTGTCGGCCCAGGAGGAAAAGGCGCACTGGCTGAGGCAGCCCATGCAATCCGCCTGATCCTTGCGGATCATCTGCTTTTCCTCGGGCGTGACGAAGATCAACGTCTCGTCGGGCGTCTTGAGCGCCTCGGTGAAGCCCTGCGCATACCATTCACGAGCGTGGAGCAGGTCGCCGCGCGTGACCCAGTAATTCTTGCGGGTGCCGACGCCGACGTCGAGCTGGAAGGCATGATCGCCAAGCTCCTCCTTGGTGAAGGCGATCTGGCGGTGCGAGCGCGCTTCGAGGCTGCGCAGGAAGGGGTTGCGGACCGCCGAGGAATAGAAGCCGGTCGGCGAGAAGCGGTGGAGCAGGATGTCGCCCTCCTCGAGCGTCATCAGCCGCGCCTTCCACCCTTCGGGGATCGGGCTTTCCTTGGTCAGCAAGGGGCGGGTGCCGAACTGGAAGACGATCTGGCCGAGCTCAGGATTGTCGATCCAATGCTCCCATTCCTTGAGGTTCCAGACGCCGCCGGCCATCACGATCGGCACCTCGTCCGAAATGCCGCCGGCGCGCATTGTCTCGCGCAAAGCCTTGACGCGGGGATAGGGATCCTGGGGGGCGAGCGGGTCCTCGGCATTGGACAGGCCGTTATGGCCGCCGGCCAGCCAGGGATCCTCGTAGACCACCGCCCCCAGCCATTCGGCGGCCTTTGAATAAGCCCGCTTCCAGAGCGCGCTGAACGCGCGGGCGGAGCTGATGATGGGCAGGTAGTTGACGCCGTAGGAGGCCGAGATCTCGGACAATTTATAGGGCATGCCGGCGCCGCAGGTGACGCCGGCGACGAGGCCGCGGGTGCGTTCGAGCACGCCGTGGAGGACGCGCTGGGCGCCGCCCATCTCCCACAGGACGTTGATGTTGATCGCGCCCTGCCCGCCGGCAATGTCATAGGCGCGCTCGACCTGGGCGACGGCGCCGTCGATCGCGTACTGGACCAGCTCTTCGTGGCGGGCGCGGCGGGTCAGCGCATTATAGACCTGGGGGACGATCCGGCCTTCGGGATCGTAGCTGTCGGCATTGACCGCCGACACGGTGCCGATGCCGCCGGCGGCGGCCCAGGCGCCCGAGCTCGCATGGTTGGTGGCTGAGACTCCCTTGCCGCCCTCGACGAGCGGAAGCACTTCGCGACCGGCATAGCGGATCGGCCGGATATTCTTGAACATCATTCCTCCAGGCGAGATTGGCAGCGCCTATAGCGCCTAATATCAATTAGGCCAAAGCTTCATGGCGCGGGAGTCAACGCTCCAGGGCGGCCGAGCGCTTCACTGTACATCGAGGCGTAGCGGGCGATCATCGCGCGCTCGTCATACTCGGCGGCGGCCTTTTCGCGGTTGGCGCGGCCGATCGAGCGGCGCAGGTCGGGCCGCTCGGCCAGCGTGTCGAGCGCGGCGGCGAAGGCGGCTTCGTCGGCGGGCTCGACGATCAGCGGGCGATTGTCGGGCGAGACCATCTGGGCGATGTCGCCGACGCGGGTGGCGACCGCCGGCAGCCCCGCCGCCATCGCCTCGACCAGCGAGATCGGAAATTGCTCGCTTTCCGACGACAGAGCGAAGATATCGAAGCGGCCGATATAGGAAGCGGGATCGGCGAGGAATCCGGGCAAATGGACGCGGTCGGCGACCTTCAGGCGGTGCGCTTCGGCGACGATGCGTTCGCATTCGGGGCCCTCGCCGACGATGACCAGCAAGGGCTTGCCGGCCTTCATCGCCGCGAAGGCGCGGACCAGGCGGGGCAGGTTCTTGACGGCGCGAAGTCCCGCCAATGTGCCGATCACCAGCTCCCCCGGCCGCCTCGGCACGCATTTTATGGCGTCGTCGGGCGGCGGCGCGGCGAAGTTGGCGACGGGGATGCCGTTGGGGATGCGCTCGACCCGGTGCGGCGGCTGCGCCCAGATCGTGCGCGCCACCCGCTCGAGCTCGCCGGATGGCACCACCAGCCGGTGCGCGGCGGAAAGGCCGAGGCGGCGATAGAGGTTGCGGCGGGTCTTGAGGCCCGCCGCCTCGTCCTCGTTGAAGCCGTCCTCGTGATGAACGAGCGGCGGCCCGCGGAACAGATATTTGGCCATCACCGCGTCGAACGCGCCCCAATTGTAGGTGAGGACTAGGTCGAACCGCCGCATGTAGCGGGCGAGGCGGAACAGGCGGCTGAGCGCCGGCCGGCCGGTGAGCGGCGGCGCGTCGGACGGGAATTCGACCTTGATGCCGGGCGCAATGGCGGCCCGCGCGGAGAGCTGGCGCGGCATGCCGCTGAGGATGGTATGCTCGGCGGCCGCGCCGAACGCGTTCATCAGCCGCACCGCGCGCGCCTCCTTGCCGCCGAGCGAGAAGGTGGAATGGGCGTGGAGGATGCGAACCGGCATGCCGCCTTATGGCGCAGCCGCCGACGGCAAGGAAGCCGTGAGCAATACGGTCGACACGGTCGCGGAGGAAGGCGATGTAGGGCATCGGCTGAGCGGCGAGAGGAAGCGACATTGAAGGCTGGAACCCTGTTGATGCTCGCCTGTGCCTGTTCGGCGGTCCCGGCGGCGGCGCTGCCGGCCGACAATCAAGTGGAGGCCAGGGCCCCTGCCCTGCCGCCGATCCTGTCGCTGCGCGAGCGGGCGAAGCTCGAGGACCGCTGGCTGAAGCGGCGGCTTGAGACCCTGGTTCCGGCGCTGATGCGCGAGCATGGCTTCGACATGTGGGTGATGGTTGCCCGCGAATATCTCGAGGACCCGGTGGTCGCCACGATGCTCGATGCCGAGAGCATGCACGCCCGCCGCCGCACCATCCTCATCTTCTTCGATCCCGGCGGCGGCAAGCCGGTCGAGCGGCTGACGGTGAGCCGCTACGGCCTCGGCGACCTGTTCGAGGGCGCGTGGGATCCGGCGAAGCAGCCCTACCAGTGGAAGCGTTTGGGCGAGTTGATCGCCGAGCGCGACCCGAAGCGGATCGCGATCAACAGCTCGGCGCTGACCGCCTTTGCCGATGGCCTCACCCTCAGCCAGCATCAGGGGCTGATGGCGGCGCTGCCTGAGCGGCTGCGCGGCCGGGTGACGCCGACCGACGCGCTCGCGGTCGGGTGGCTCGAGACCCGCATTCCTGAGGAGATAGCGGCTTATCCGGGCATCGTCCGGATCGCCCACGCGATCATCGGCGAGGGCTTTTCGGGCAAGGTGATCACGCCCGGCAAGACCAAGGCGGCGGACGTGGTCTGGTGGTTCAGGGAGCGGATCTCGGGCCTCGGCCTCGGTGCCTGGTTCCAGCCATCGGTGGGGATCTGGCGGCGCGGCGAGAAAGCGATGATTGAGGGCGACGCGGTGATCCGCGCCGGCGACATGCTGTGGACCGACTTCGGCATCACCTATCTCGGGCTCAACACCGACACCCAGCATCTCGGCTATGTACTGCGCCCGGGCGAGGGCGACGCTCCGGCCGGGCTGAAGCGCGGGCTGGCCTCGGCCAACCGGGTACAGGACGCGCTGACCGCCGCGTTCAAGACCGGGCGGACCGGCAACCAGATGCTCGCCCTCGCCCGCGCCGAGGCGCTGCGGCAGGGGCTCAAGCCCAGCATCTATTCGCATCCGCTCGGCTATCACGGCCATGGCGCCGGAAGCAGCATCGGCTTCTGGGACAATCAGGGGCCGAGCCCGCAGGGCGAGCATCCGCTGCGGCCCCACACCGCCTGGTCGATCGAGCTCAGCGCGCGGGCGAACGTGCCCGAGTGGGACGGCCAGGAGGTCGAGTTCCGGAGCGAGGAAGACGCCTATTTCGACGGGGAGCGGGTGCGCTACCTGGACGGCCGCCAGACCGAGTTCCACCTGATCGGCGGCCGCTAGCGATCAGGCGGAGAGGCGAGCCAGCAGGCGGTCGATGGCGGCGACGGCTTCGGGTTCCTCGAGCGTGGGGGCATGGCCGGAGCGCTCGACCGTGACCGCCTCCATCGCTTCATTCTCGGCCTGCATCCGCTCGACCGTGGCGGGTGCGAGCAGATCGGAGAGGCCGCCGCGGACGACTAGCGAGGGTATCCCCCTCAGCCCCTCGAACGCGCGCCACATGTCGAAGCCGGCCTCGCCGCCGGGGAGCTTGAGCGGCTCAGCGATGCGCATGTCATAATCCAGCGCGATGCGGCCATTGGGGGTGAGCCGGCACAGCCTCTTGGCGAAGACCAGCCACTGGTCCAGCGCCCAGTCAGGATAGCGGTCGCGTTGCGCCTCGGCGAAGAAGCGGGCGGCGTGGAGCCAGGTCGGCCAGCTTTGCGAGCGGCCGACATAGGCGCGGATGCGGTCGAGCCCGCGCGGGTCGAGATCGGGCCCGATGTCGTTGAGCACGGCGGCGGCGATCCGCCCCGCGCCGCTCATCGCCAAGAGCATGGTGATGATCCCGCCGAGCGAGGTGCCGAACAGGATCAGCCGGTCGAGCTTCAACTCGCGGATCAAAGCCTCGATATCCTGGAGATAGGTCAGCGGCACATAGGTCATCGGGTCCTTGGCATAGGCGCTCTCGCCGCGGCCGCGCAGCTCGACGCAGATCACCCGCCAGTCGCCGGCAAGCCGCGCCGCAACCGCTTCGAAGTCGCGGGCGTTACGGGTGAGGCCCGGGATGCACAGGATCGGCGGGCGCGACGGATCGCCGGCGAAATCGCGATAATGGAGCCGGAGCCCGTCGTTCGACCACCAATAGCCATCGGACCATGCGACCATGCTTCATCCCCCAATCAGCCGGACCCATAGCATCCTATGAGCCGGTCCCCGCAACCCGCGCCCTATCGCGCTGAAACGGCTATCCTTTCGCTGGGCGAGGCGTTTTACGATCCCGTCGAGGCGGCGGACTTTCCGCGGACGATTCTCCGCTTCAGGAACGACCGCTGGGCGCCGTCCGTCGGCCTCGACGGCCTCGGCGACGACCAGTGGCTGCGGCATTTCGGGCGGTTCGAGCCGCTCCCGGATAATCTGCCGCAGCCGCTGGCGCTGTGCTATCACGGCCACCAGTTCCGGGCGTACAATCCCGACATTGGCGACGGGCGCGGCTTCCTGTTCGCGCAGCTGCGCGACCATGGCGGGCGGCTGCTCGACCTCGGCACCAAGGGCTCGGGCCAGACCCCCTACAGCCGGTTCGGCGACGGCCGGCTGACGCTCAAGGGGGGCGTTCGCGAGATCCTCGCCACCGAGATGCTGGAGGCGCTGGGCGTCGAGACCTCCAAGACCTTCTCGCTGATCGAAACCGGCGAGGCGCTGGACCGCAACGACGAGCCCTCCCCGACCCGCTCGGCGGTGCTGGTCCGGCTCCAGCACAGCCATATCCGCATCGGCACCTTCCAGCGGCTCGCTTTCTTCGGCGAGGCCGACAATATCCGCCGGCTCACCCGTTATTGCCTCGATCATTATTATGGCGGGGACGGCGGCGCGGCCGATGACGAAGCGGCGGCGGCGGCCTTGCTCGGCCATGTCGCGCGCACGGCGGCGCGGCTGGCCGCCTCCTATATCGCGGCCGGCTTCGTCCACGGCGTCCTCAACAGCGACAATATCGCGATCACCGCGCAAAGCTTCGATTATGGGCCGTGGCGCTGGACGCCTTATTGGGACGGCGCCTTCACCGCCGCTTATTTCGACCGCACCGGCCTCTACGCCTTCGGCCGGCAGCCCGAGGCGATCCATTGGGACGTGGTCCAGCTCGCCGCCTCGCTGAGCCTGATCGCCGCGGCCGAGCGGCTGACGGCCGAGCTCGACGCTTATGCGCCCACCTTCCAGCAGGCGCTTCGGGAGGCGATCTGCGCCCGGCTCGGCGTGGTCGCGCGCGGCGAGGACGAGGATAATGCATTGTTGGCCGCGATCGAGAGCGGCCTGGCCGAGAAGAATGTCGAAATCGACCGCTTCTTCTTCGACTGGCGCGGCGGCCGCCGCCGCGGCCCCTCCCCCGCCGACGAACGCTACGATACCGAACCCTTCGCCGAGTTCCGGCGGCTCATCGATAGCTACCAGCCGACCGCCGCGCCCGATCACGATTATTGGGCCGACGCGGCGCCCTGCTCGATGCATATCGATGAGGTCGAGGCGATCTGGTCGCGCATCGACCAGGCCGACGACTGGACAGCGCTGTACGACAAGGTCGCGGCGATACGGCGAATGGGCGAGGCGATGGGAGGCGGCTGACGGTCGATCAAGTCGAACCTTGATTCAGGTTAGCGATGTTTTCGCTCCGCCCCCCGCAACCCATGCACCGCCCGGGGATTGGCAGCGGTCATGGCCGACATCCCCTTCAAGAGCTTCTACATGGCGGGCTTCGAATGCTCGTCCCACCGCCGCCGCGGCGACGGCGTCCGTCTCGATCTGATCGCGAGCACCGGTCACGACCGGCTCGTCCGCGAGGATTATCGGGCCTGCGCCCAGCATGGGCTGCTCACCCTCCGCGACGGCCTGCGCTGGCATTTGATCGAGCGCGAGCCGGGCCGCTACGAGTGGTCGAGCTGGCTGCCCATGCTGGAAGCGGCGGCGGAGAGCGGCGTGCAGGTGATGTGGGACCTGTTCCACTATGGCTCGCCCGATCATCTCGACCAGGGAAGCGACGAGTTCATCCGTTCCTACGCGCGCTTTGCGGCGGCGGCGGTGCGGCTCCATCGCGAAGTGACCGGGACCGCCGCGATCGTGTGTCCGGTGAACGAGATGTCCTTCCTCGCCTGGGCGGCGAGGAACGGCGTGTTCCCCCCGATCGGCCCGGACGAGGACGGCTGGCTGAGCCGCCATTTGGTCCGGGCTGCGGTCGCGGGCATGCGCGCGATGCGGGAGGTCGATCCCGACTGCCGCTTCATCTGGGCGGAGCCGCTCATTAACGTGCTTCCTTTGACTCCCGCCGATGCCGAGGCCGCCGAGGCCAAGCGGCTCAGCCAATATCATATTTACGACATGCTGAGCGGCCGCGCCGCGCCCGAGCTCGGCGGTTCGCCGGACTGGCTGGATGCGGTCGGGCTCAACTTCTACTCGGACAATCAATGGTATCTGGACGGCTCGACGATCCCGCTCGGCCGCCACGATTACCGCCCGCTCGCCGACATGCTGGCGGAGACCTACGCGCGCTACCGGCGCCCGCTGCTGATCACGGAAACCGGCGGCGAAGGATCGGCCCGCCCCGCCTGGTTCCATTACGTCTGCGACGAGGTCCGCGAAGCGATGCGGCAGGGCGTGCCGGTGGCGGGCGTTTGCCTTTATCCCATCGTCAGCTTTCCCGGCTGGGACGACGAGCGCCACCGGCAGTTCGGCCTGTTCAGCGTGCCCCGCCCGCAGGGCAGACGCGACGCCTATGAACCGCTGGCCGCGGAGCTCTACCGTCAGCAGGAGCTGCTCGAAGGCGAGCGCAGACATGAGGTCCGGCCCGCCGCGGCACGCTGACTAACCCCCGTCATTCCAGCGACTACCCCCCGTCATTCCAGCGCAAGCTGGAATCCGTTTCCTATTGGCGCGGCGCAGGAAGAAGAAGTGAGATTCCAGCTTGCGCTGGAATGACGGCGGAAGGGGCGGATCCAGTCCTCCCTGCGGCGGCGGGCGCGTTCGCCGTCACCGTGCAAATTGCGGTGGATTCGGGCCGAGGCTCGTGCCATCAGGGCGGCGGGGCCGTTCTACTGTGGGGGAGAATCCCAGCTTGCTTTCGTTCGCGTCGGGCCACCACGCCCATTCGCCGCGCGCGTCGCGCGCGTCCCGGAAAATCCGGATCGGCCTTTATCTTGCCTGCACCGCCCTGAGCGCGCCGCTCCAGGCGGGCGTGCCGACAATGGCGGCCGCGGCGTCGCCGCAGCCCGCGCCGGAAGCGCGCGAGGAGCCGTTCCAGGATCCGGCCATAGTCGCGGCAGCAGCCGACGAAGGCGTGGTCGTGGTGTCGCGGGACGACGTCTATATCCTCGAACAGCGAGTGGTGACTTCGGGCGACGACAGCCCCGCCATCTTCGGCCGCTCGACCGGCGGCGGCGTTACCATCATCAACGGCGAGGCCGAGACGGCGGGCGACGATTCCGTCGGCATCTTCGCCGAAGCGGAGGGCGAAGGCCGCAACGCCGACGTCAATGCCGGGACCGTGATCACGCAAGGCGACAATTCGGGCGGCATAATGGTGCGCGCCGAGGGCGGCTACGTCCAGGATTCGCCCTACGGGCCGCTCGCCTACGGCAATGCAATCGTGACCAGCCAGGACGTCCGCACGTCCGGCGCGAATTCGATCGGAGTCGCCGCGCAATCGATCGGCGGCGCCGCTCTGGTGACCAGCAACCAGGTCGCCACCCAGGGCGACGGCTCGATCGGCATCCAGGCGATCGGCGATGCGGTCGTGCAGGTCACCAGCGAAAGCGTCACCACCGCCGGCGTGGGCGCGACCGGTATCAACGCCCAGTCCTCCGAGGGCGGCGTCACCGTCCAGAGCGGATCGGTCGCCACCACCGACGCGGGCGCGGCCGGGATCGTCGCGGAAGGTTATGCCGACGTCGTCGTCATCAGCGATTCCGTCTCGACCGCCGGCGATCCGGTCGGCAAGGAGACGCCGGCGGCGGTCGGCATCCTCGCCTCCAGCGAAGCCGGCAACGTCGTCGTCGAAAGCGGGGCCGTCAGCACCCAGGGCCGCGGCGCCACCGGCATCCAGGCCAATGCTTATGGCGGCGTGACGATCACCAGCGCCTCGGTCACCGCGCTCGGCGACGGCGCCAAGGGGATCGACGTCAGCAATGTCACCGGCGCCGTCAACATCGACAGCGGCATCGTCGACGTCAGCGGCGACCTTGCCCACGGCATCAACGTCCTCAGCGAGCAGGGCCGGGTGAACATCACCAGCGCCGCCGTGACGACGCGCGGCGACTTCTCCTCGGGCATCAAGGTGGTGCCAGGCGGCTCGGTCACGATCGACAGCGGCACGGTCGACACGACCGGCGACTATGCGATGGGCATCGAGATCTTCTCGACCGGCGGCGACGTCACCGTCGCGAGCGGCGCGATCACCACCGACGGCACCCGCTCCAACGGCATCTCGGCGGTGGCGCTGACCAGCGGCGGCGACGTCGACATCGAGGCGGATAGCGTCGCGACCGGCGGCTTCAGCTCCGACGCCATTTACGCCAGTGCGGGATCGAACCTCACCGTCAAGGCGGGGTCGCTGTCGACGCGCGGCGAGGAATCGACCGGCGTCTTCGCCAATGCCTACGATTCGGTCGGCATCACCGTTGAAAGCATTGCCACCCAAGGCGCGCTGTCGGCCGGCGTCTCCGCCCAGTCCGAGGGCGGCAGCGTCGCGGTCGAGGTCGGTTCGGTCACGACCGCGGGCGATTCCTCGGTCGGCATCTATGGCGGCGCGCTCGAGGACGTCACCATCGCGGCGGGCAGCGTCGTCACCACGGGCGACCGGCTGGTGCGCACCGATCCCGACACCGGCGAGACCATCTATTTCGAC
>DASVRK010000133.1:0-31366 GCA_036388655.1 Allosphingosinicella sp.
ACGTTGCGGACGGCGATCTTTGCCTTTTCAGCATATTGGCTGGCGAGCTTCGCAAGCTCTTTGCGCCGCTCCTCGGTCAGGTCAGGGATCGGCAGCCGCAGCGTCTGGCCTTCGCTGATCGGGTTGAGGCCGAGCCCCGCCGAACGGATCGCCTTTTCGACCGGACCGACGTTGGAGCGGTCCCACACCTGGACGCTCAGCATGCGCGGCTCGGGCACGGAGATGGTCGCGATCTGGTTCAATGGCATGTTGGCGCCATAGACTTCGACATGGACCGGCTCGAGCAGGCTGATCGAGGCGCGGCCGGTGCGAAGGCCGCCGAGATCGTGCTTCAGCGCCTCGACCGCGCCGTGCATGCGGCGCGCGAGATCGGCTTTGTTATAGGCGGGCATCGCTCACTCCTCGTTCGTGACGATCGTCGCCACGCCTTCGCCGCTGAGCACGCGGGCGAGGTTGCCCTGCTCGCGGACGTTGAACACGACGATCGGGATATTGTTGTCGCGGCACAAAGCCACCGCGCTGGCGTCCATCACCTTGAGGTCGTCCGCCAGCACCCGGTTGAAGCTCAGGCTCTCATAGCGGGAGGCGCCCGCCACCTTCTTCGGATCGGCATCGTAGACGCCGTCGACGCTGGTGCCCTTGAACAAAGCGTCGCAGCCCATTTCGGCGGCGCGGAGGGCGGCGGCGGTGTCGGTGGTGAAATAGGGATTGCCGGTGCCGGCGGCGAAGATCACCACCCTGCCCTTCTCCATGTGCCGCACGGCGCGGCGGCGGATATAGGGTTCGGACACGGTCGCCATCGGGATCGCCGACTGGACGCGGGTGTCGACGCCGATCTTCTCAAGCGCATTCTGCATGGCGAGTGCGTTCATCACGGTCGCGAGCATGCCCATATAATCGGCGCTGGCGCGGTCGAAGCCCTTGGCGGCGCCGGCGAGGCCGCGGAAGATATTGCCTCCGCCGACGACCAGGCAGAGGTCGTGGCCGGCCTCCCTGGCCTGCCTGATCTCGGTCGCGAGGCGCGAAGTGGTTTCGGGATCGATCCCGAACTGGCCCTCGCCCATCAGCGCCTCGCCGGAAAGCTTCAGGAGGATGCGGTTGAAGCGCGGGCGCGGCATTGAAATTCCTGTCCGATCGGCGGCTCGCGGGGGGCGGATGGCGCGCACCTTAGTAAGCGCGCGCCACCCTGCCAAGTGTTCCGGCTATTCCCCTCGCACAGGCGGGAGCGAGGCGCTTAGGAAGCGACCGGCTCGCGCGTGTCGGCCGGCCTGGCCGTGCCGGCGGCGGCCGCAACCTCGGCGGCGAAGTCGCTTTCCTTCTTCTCGATGCCCTCGCCGAGCTGGAAGCGGACATAGGCGTTGAGCGACACCGGAGCGCCGATCTTCTTGGCCTCGGCGGCGATGACGTCCTCGATCTTGGTCTTGTTGTCCATCACGAAGAGCTGGCTCAGCAGCGCATTCTCCTTGCGGTACTTGGCGATGGCGCCATCGACCATGCGGGCGACGATGTCCGCCGGCTTGCCCGATTCGGCTGCCTTTTCCGACGCGATCGCGCGCTCGCGCTCGATCAGGGTCGGATCGAGCTCCTCGCCGGTGAGGGCGAGCGGGTTGGCGGCGGCGATGTGCATCGCCAGCTGTCGGCCGAGCGCTTCCAGCGCGGCCTGGTCGCCGGACGATTCGAGCGCGACCAGCACGCCGATCTTGCCGAGTCCGGGCGCCGCCGCATTATGGACATAGGAGACGACCACGCCCTCGCTCACCTGCAGCACGGCGGCGCGGCGGAGCGACTGGTTCTCGCCGATGGTGGCGATGTTCGAAGTGAGCTTCTCCTGCACGCTGCCGCCGGCCGGCCAGTTGGCGGCGAGCAGGCCCTCGACATTGCCACTCGCGGTCAAAGCGAGGCCGGCGACGGTGCGGACGAACTCCTGAAACTGCTCGCTCTTGGCGACGAAGTCGGTCTCCGAATTGACCTCGACGACGGCGCCGCGATTGCCGGCGACGGCAACGCCGACCAGTCCTTCGGCGGCGGTGCGGCCGGCCTTCTTGGCGGCGGCGGCGAGGCCCTTGGTGCGCAGCCAGTCGATCGCCGATTCCATGTCGCCCTGGGTCTCGCCCAGCGCCTTCTTGCAATCCATCATGCCGGCGCCGGTGCGCTCGCGCAGTTCCTTGACGTTCGCGGCAGTGATCTCCGCCATTTCGATTTCCTTTTGATTGCCTGTTCCCCGGCGCAAGCCGGGGCCCAAAGGTCTTCTAAGCTGGACCCCGGCCTGCGCCGGGAAACGATCAGGCGTCGGCGAGCGCCGCTTCGGCGGGCGGCACGTCCATGGCGCCGATGTCAACGCCGCGGGCGGCCTGGCCGCCTTGGCGGCCGGCCGTGGCCGCATCGGCGATCGCGTCGCAATAGAGGCGGATCGCGCGGCTGGCGTCGTCATTGCCCGGAACCGGGAAGGCGATGCCCTGCGGGCTGGTGTTCGAATCGAGGATCGCGACGACGGGGATGCCGAGCACATTGGCTTCCTTGATCGCCAGCTCTTCCTTGTTGGCGTCGATGATGAAGATGACGTCGGGAAGGCCGCCCATGTCGCGGATCCCGCCGAGCGACATTTCGAGCTTGTCGCGCTCGCGGGTCAGCTGGAGGACTTCCTTCTTGGTCAGGCCCGCCGTGTCGCCCGACAGCTGCTCTTCGAGGCTCTTGAAGCGCTTGATCGAGTTGGAGATCGTCTTCCAATTGGTGAGCATGCCGCCCAGCCAGCGATGGTTGACGAAATGCTGGTTCGAGCGGCGCGCGGCGTCGGCGATCGGCTCCTGCGCCTGGCGCTTGGTGCCAACGAACAGCACCTTGCCCCCCGAAGCGGCCGCCTGGCGCACGAAATCGAGCGCGCGCGCGAACAGCGGCACGGTCTGCGACAGATCGATGATGTGAACCCCGTTCCGCTCGCCGAAAATATACGGCTTCATCTTGGGGTTCCAGCGGTGGGTCTGGTGGCCGAAATGCGCTCCGGCCTCGAGCAATTGCTGCATGGAGACGTCAGTGGACGCCATGGTCTTTCTCCTTCCGGTTATGCCTCTGCGGGGCCGAGAAACTCCGGACCAGGTCCAGAGCACCGGTATGATGGCACCGCATGTGGGATGCCGGCGCACTTAGCGGTGCGGCCGCCCGAAATCAAGCCTTGACCTGAGAACGAAACATGAACATCAACAACATTCAACGGGCTAGGAAACTAATCCAAAGCAGAATCGTTGAGTTGTGGATAAATAAGGGGATAAGCTGTGGGCCACCTCGTTAGCATAGTCTTTTTTGCCCTCGTCCTGACGGGCGCCGCCTTCACCATCAGCCTCACGCTTCGCGAATATTGGGCCGAGATCATCGGCGCGCTCAAGGGCGAGATGCCCGTGCGCCATGCTCAGCGTCCGTGGAGCCGGGTCAGGATGTCGGATCGTCCGCGGCCGGTGACGGTGGCTGTGCGCGCGCGGCAGCCGCAACGCGCTGCCTCTTGACCTTCGCATAGCTGTAGAGGCTGGCCGGGATCAGAGCGGCGTAAAGCATCGCCGCCAGGCTGAGCGTCGGCCACGGCGCCGAGATGAGCGCGCCGCCGATCAAGGCGATCACCGCCAGCGCCCCGAACCGGACATGGCTGCGCAGCCGCAGCGAGGTCCAGGAGAAGGTGGCGACATTCGAGACCATCAAAAAGGCGATCAGGGCCGCCCAAGGCGCGACGACCAGCGGCGCGCGGAAAATCTCCTGATCGGTCCACAGCCATAAATAGAGCGGAAGCAGCAGTAGCCCGGCGCCGGCCGGGGCGGGTACGCCGGTGAGGAAGCCGGCCGACTTATGCGGCTGCTCCTCGACGTCGATGGCGGCGTTGAAGCGCGCCAGCCGGAGCGCCGCGCAAACCGCATGGGCGAGCGCGAACAGCCAGAAATAGCGCGGATTTTCCTGCAGCGACCACAGATAGATGATCACCGCTGGCGATACTCCGAAGGCGATCACGTCGGACAGCGAATCGAGCTCCGCGCCGAACCGGCTCTGGCCGTTCAGCATCCGCGCGATCCGCCCGTCCATGCCGTCGAGCACGGCCGCGATCACGATCGCCAGCACCGCCAGCTCCCATTTCTCCTCGATCGCGAACCGGACGCCGGTGAGGCCGAAGCAAAGCGCCAGCGCGGTGACCGCGTTCGGCACCAGCGAGCGCAGCGGTATCCCCTTGGGCCGCCGCGGCAGCGGAGGCCTCACTGGCTGACGCCCTCGCGCGGCTCGGAAAGGCCGGCCTGGCCGATCACCGTCTCGCCGGCGATGGTGCGCTGGCCGAGGATCACCTGCGGCGCGATGCCGGCCGGAAGATAGACGTCGACGCGGCTGCCGAAGCGGATCAGGCCGACGCGCTGCCCGGCGCCGACATTGTCGCCGGGCTTGACCCACGGCACGATCCGGCGGGCGACGAGGCCGGCAATCTGGGTGAAGCCGATGCGCAGGCCGTCGGCCCCTTCGACCAGGATGTGCTGGCGCTCATTGTCCTCGCTCGCCTTGTCGAGATCGGCGTTGAGGAACTTGCCGGGTATATAGACCACCCGCTTGATCTCGCCGGCGATCGGGGTCCGATTGATGTGGACGTCGAACACGCTCATGAAGATCGAGACGCGGCTGTAGAGGCCCTCGTCGAGACCCCCCTCCCCGGCAATTTCGCGCGGCGGCGGCACCGCCGCGATCATCGTCACCAGCCCGTCGGCGGGAGCGACGATCAGCCCGTCCCCTTTGGGCGTGGTGCGGATCGGATCGCGGAAGAAGGCGGCGACCCAGATCGTCACGAGGACGAGCGGCCAGCCGATCTCATCCGAGATGAAGATCAGAAAGGCGAGTGCGATCGCGGCCGCGATGACGACGAACTTGCGCCCTTCGGGATGGACGGCGGGCCAGCGCCAACGGACGTTGGTGGTGACGAGGTCCGGCTTTTCGAGCGATGTCATCGGAGGACCCTTAAGCCGCGCGGAAGGCGGAGACAATGGTGAGAGGCGGGGGCGAGCGCGGGGGCGAGAGCGCCACCGCCGCGGTTGATCCATGCGCCGCCTCGCCCTACACGCCCGGACACTCAGCAACCCGCCACGCGCCCCAGCCAGCAAGGAAAGACGCCCGCCGATGGCCAAGATCAAAGTGACCAACCCGATCGTCGAGATCGACGGCGACGAGATGACCCGGATCATCTGGCAATGGATCCGCGAGCGGCTGATCCAGCCCTATCTCGACGTCGAACTGCTCTATTTCGATCTCGGCATCGAGAAGCGCGACGAGACCGAGGACCGGATCACGATCGAGGCGGCGCACGCGATCAAGAAGCACGGCGTCGGCGTCAAATGCGCGACGATCACGCCCGACGAGGCGCGGGTCGAGGAATTCGGCCTCAAGAAGATGTGGAAGTCGCCCAACGGCACCATCCGCAACATCCTCGGCGGCGTCGTCTTTCGCGAGCCGATCGTCATCGAAAACGTGCCCCGGCTGATCCCAGGCTGGACCGACCCGATCGTGGTCGGCCGCCATGCCTTCGGCGACCAGTATAAGGCGACGGACTTCCGCGTCCCCGGCCCCGGCAAGCTGCGCATGGTGTGGGAAGGCGAGGACGGCCAGCGAATCGAGGAGGAGGTGTTCGACTTCCCGTCCGCCGGCGTCGCGATGGGCATGTACAATCTCGAGGATTCGATCCGCGACTTCGCCCGCGCCAGCCTCAATTACGGCCTCAACCGCGGCTGGCCGGTCTATCTTTCGACCAAGAACACCATCCTCAAGGCCTATGACGGCACCTTCAAGGACATCTTCCAGGAAGTTTTCGAGAGCGAGTTCAAGCCGCGCTTCGACGAGGCCAAGATCGAATATCAGCACCGGCTGATCGACGACATGGTCGCCTCCGCGCTGAAGTGGAGTGGCAAGTTCGTCTGGGCCTGCAAGAATTACGACGGCGACGTCCAGTCCGACCTCGTCGCCCAGGGGTTCGGCTCGCTGGGCCTGATGACCTCGATCCTGATGACGCCCGACGGCAAGACGGTCGAGGCCGAGGCGGCGCACGGCACCGTCACCCGCCACTTCCGCATGCACGAGCAGGGAAAGGCAACCTCGACCAACCCGATCGCTTCGATCTTCGCCTGGACCGGCGGCCTGAAATATCGCGGCAAGTTCGACGACACGCCCGAAGTCACCCGCTTCGCCGAAACGCTCGAGCGGGTCTGCGTCGAGACCGTCGAGCAGGGCCAGATGACCAAGGACCTCGCCATCCTGATCGGCCCCGACCAGAGCTGGATGACGACCGAGCAATTCTTCGAGGCGGTCCGCGCCAACCTTGAAAAGGCGATGGCGCAGCCCGCGTGAAGCCCGACCGATCAGACCGCCGGACCGCCAAGCTCGAGGTCAGGCAGGCGCGGCCGGCCGACGTCGGCGGCATCGTCGCGCTGGTCGACCGCGCTTACGACCGCATGTCGGGATACAGCCGCGGCATGATCCGCGGCCAGATCAACAATTATCCCGAGGGCCAGTTCGTCGCGATCTACGAGGGCAAGATCTCCGGCTATTGCGCGACGATGCGGATCGACGAGCGGCTCGCGCTCGCCCCGCACAGCTGGGACGAGATCACAAACGACGGTTTCGGATCGCGCCACGATCCGACCGGCGACTGGCTCTACGGCTTTGAGATGTGCGTCGATCCCGACGTGCGCGGCACCCGCATCGGCCAGCGGCTCTACGACGTCCGCAAGGCGCTGACCGAGCGGCTCGAGCTCAAGGGCATCGTGCTGGGCGGGCGAATGCCGGGCTATGCGCGCAGCCGCCGCAAGGTCGCCGGGCCGGAGGAATATGTAGAGCAGGTTCGCGCCGGCAAGCTGCGCGACCCGATCATCGGCTTCCAGCTGAGGAACGGCTTCGAGCCGATCGGCATCCTCAAACGCTACCTGCCGGAAGACCGCGCCTCGGCCGGCAACGCGGTCCACATGGTTTGGTACAATCCCTATGTCGATCCCGACGAGCCGCCCAAGTTCCGGGTGCCGCGCGACGTCGAGAGCGTGCGCCTCGCGACCTGCCAGTTCCAGGCCCGCGCCGTCGCCAGCTTCGAGGAGTTCATCCGCAACGTCGAATATTTCGTCGACGTCGCCTCGGACTACCGCTCCGACTTCATCGTGTTTCCGGAGCTGTTCACGCTCCAACTGCTCGCCTTCGAGAAGAAGGAATTGAGCCCCGCCGAGGCGATCGACCGGCTGACCGAGCATACGCCCAATTTGGTCGCCGAGCTGTCGCGGATGGCGCTCAGCTATAACATCAACATCATCGGCGGATCGCACCCGACCCGCGCCGACGATGGCGACATCCAGAACGTCGCCTATGTGTGCCTGCGCGACGGTTCGGTCCATTCGCAGGAGAAGATCCACCCGACCCCCAACGAGCGTTATTGGTGGAACATCAAGGGCGGCGACCGGATCGACGCGATCCAGACCGATTGCGGCCCGATCGGCGTGCTCATCTGCTACGATTCGGAATTTCCCGAGCTCGCCCGCCGGCTGGTCGACGAGGGCGCGCGCATCGTCTTCGTCCCCTTCTGCACCGACAGCCGCCAGGGTTACCTCCGCGTCCGCTATTGCAGCCAGGCGCGCGCGATCGAGAACCAATGCTTTGTCGTCCTGTCCGGCAATGTCGGCAACCTCCCAAACGTCGAGAATATGGACATTCAATATGCGCAAAGCTGCATCCTGACGCCCTGCGACTTCCCGTTCGCGCGCGACGGCATCGCCGCCGAGGCGAGCGAGAATGTCGAGACTCTGACCATCTCCGACGTCAATCTCGCCGACCTCACCTGGGCGCGGGCCGAGGGCACCGTCCAGAACCTGGCCGACCGGCGTTTCGATCTGTACCGGATCCACTGGAACGCCAATCCGCGCCGCGACCGGCCTCCCCCGCAGGTGCCGACCAGCGGCACCGACACGCCGGGCGGCGGATAAAGCGGAGCTCATGGCTGACAGGCCGGCGGTTTGCGGCATAAGGGCGATATGGCGACTGAATTCCAGACCTCGGGCTTCAGCGACGCGCTGGTGATCCTCGGCGCGGCCGGGGTCGTGATCCCGGCCTTCGCCCGCTTCCGGATCAGCCCCGTGATCGGCTTCATCCTGGTCGGCCTGCTGGTGGGGCCCGCCGGGCTCGGCGGCATGGCGGCGAACATGCCGTGGCTGAACTACGTCACCATCTCCAATCCCGAAGCGGTCGAGCCGTTCGCCGAGTTCGGCGTTATCCTGCTGCTGTTCGCGATCGGGCTCGAACTCTCCTTCCGACGTTTGTGGACGATGCGCCGGCTGGTGTTCGGCGTCGGCGCGGCCGAGTTGCTGGTCTCGGCGGTGCTGATCGGCCTGGCGCTTCACCTGATCGGCCAGAGCTGGAGCGGCTCGATCGCGCTCGGGCTCGCGCTCGCTTTGTCCTCGACGGCGCTGGTGCTGCCGTTGGTCGGCACCACCAGCCCGGTGGGCCGGTCGGCGCTGGCGATGCTGCTGTTTGAGGATCTGGCGATCGTGCCGATCATCTTCGCGCTCGGCGCGATGGCGCCTTATGCGCAGGCGAACGGCTTCGACGGCCTGGTCGAGACATTGCTGCTGGGGGCCGCGGTGGTGGCGGCGATGCTCGTGCTCGGCCGCTTCCTGCTGCCGCGGCTGTTCGCGCAGGCGGCGCGCACCAAGAGCCCCGAACTATTCCTGGCGGCGAGCCTGCTGGTGGTGATCATCGCCAGCCTCGCCACCACCGCCGCCGGCCTGTCGCCGCTGATGGGCGCGTTGCTCGCCGGCATCCTCATCGCCGAGACCGACTATCATAGCGAGGTCGAGGTGATCACGGCGCCGTACCGCGGGCTCGCGCTCGGCATCTTCCTGATCACGGTGGGGATGAGCGTCGACCTGCGCCTGATCGCCGCCAATTGGGGCAGCACGCTGATGGCGGTGGTCGGCGTGATACTGGTGAAGGCGCTGGTCACCGGACTGCTGCTGCGTCTCAACGGCGCCCGCAAGGCGGTGGCTGCCGAGGCGGGGCTGCTGATGGCCTCGCCCTCCGAGACAACCCTGATCGTGCTTGCCGCGGCGGCCTCGGCGCAGCTCATCGCGCGGGAGGACGCGGCCTTCTGGCAGATCGTCACCGCGATCGGCCTGACGCTGACGCCATTGCTCTCCAAGCTCGGCCAGGTGGCGGCCCGGCGGGTGGACCTGGGGGCCGAACCGGAATTGCCGGCAATAGGCACCGCGAAGGACGCCCCCACGGTCGTCATCATCGGCTTCGGCCGGGTCGGGCGGCTCGTGGCCGAGATGGTGAAGACGCACGGCCGCAGCTACCTCGCCGTCGATTCCGATATCGATTCGGTGGCCGCCTCGCGCCGCGACGGCTTCCCGGTGGTGTTCGGCGACGTCTCGCGGCCCGAACTGGTCGACCGGCTCAACCTCGGCCACGCCGCCGCCTTGGTGCTGACCATGGACGACCCGGTGCTGACGGTTCGCCTTACCCGGAAGGTGCGCGCCTGGTGCCCCGATCTCACCATCGTCGCGAGGGCGCGCGACGCCGCCCACGCCGCCGAGCTCTACCGGGCCGGCGCCACCGATGCGGTGCCGGAAACGCTCGAATCCTCGCTCCAGCTGTCGGAGGCGGTGCTGGTGGATCTCGGCATTGCGATGGGGCCGGTGATCGCCTCGATCCATGAAAAGCGCGCCGAGCTCCGCAAGGAGATCATGGACCTGGGCGAGATGGACCGGGAGCCGCAGCTCCAGCGCCGGCGGCTGCGCGACGCGCTGAGGCGCTGATCAGCGGCGGAGCGTCAGCTGGACGCGAAGCCCGGCGTCGCCCTCGATCGTCTTGGTCTCGCCCGGCGTAAGCGACACCGCCTGGGTGATCTGGACCGTGCGGGTGCCGCCTTCGAGGCAGGCCTGCTGCGGGATCGGCCGCTGCCAGCTGGCGTCGACGCGGTAGCTGCGGCCCTGCTGCGGGGTCTCGTTCGCATAGATGTTGACGGTCAGCTGCCGGCGCTCCGAACGGTCGTGGGGTGTGTCGGGCGGGCATTGAAAGGCCGAGGCCTGGTTCAGATGCTGCTGGTAGCTCGCCGCCTGGTTAGGCGCGATCCGGAGCGTGCCGTCCCACAACACCGCCCCGGCGGCCTCGACTCGGACTGCGATTATCTCCGGCGCCACACGAGCCTCCGCCGGAACCGCGTTGGGGACGCCGCCGACGGCCACAATCCTCGTTTGCGACGTGTGAAGCGCCAGCAGCGCCATGAGCTGAACGAGCATGATTTCCCCTCTCGACGGGAAAGCTCGCACAATAAGGTTTAGTTTTGCTCGCCCGGGATGGTTGCCAAGCGCTTGCTAAACGGCTTCCACCTGCTCGCCGAGCGCGCTGCGGACCGCGGCCAAAGCCGCCTCGGCCTTGCCGCCGTCGGGACCGCCGCCCTGGGCCATGTCGGGACGCCCGCCGCCGCCTTGGCCGCCGAGCTCGGCGACGGCCGCGCGGACCAGATCGACCGCGCTCAGGCCCGGGGTAAGGTCGTCGGTGACTCCGACCGCCACGGTGGCGCGGCCCTCGTTGACCGCGACCAAAGCGACGACACCCGAGCCGACGCGCTGCTTGGCCTCGTCGACCAGGCCGCGCAGGCCCTTCGGGTCAAGGCCTTCGATGACCTGGCCGATGAAGCCGTGGCCGCCGACCAGTTCGGGGCCCGCCGCTTCGGAGGCGCGGCCGCCGCCGAGCGCGAGCGCCTTCTTGGCGTCGGCGAGCTCGCGCTCGAGGCGGCGGCGCTCTTCGACCAGGGCGGCGACGCGGGCGGGAACCTCGTCCGGGCTGCTCTTCAGCACGGCGGCGGCGGCGCGCAGCTTCTCGTCGCGGCCGTTGAGATAGGCGCGGGCGGCGTCGCCGGTCAGCGCCTCGACGCGGCGGATCCCGGATGAGGCCGCGCCTTCGCCGATCACCTTGAACAGGCCGATGTCGCCGAGCGCCGAGACATGGGTGCCGCCGCACAATTCGACCGAATAGCGGCCCTCGTCAGTGCCCATCGAGACGACGCGGACCTCGTCGCCATATTTCTCGCCGAACAAGGCCATCGCGCCCTCGGCGATCGCCTCTTCGGGTGTCATCAGCCGGGTCGTGACCGGATTGTTGGCGCGGACCTGGAAGTTGACGTCGTCCTCGACGGTGGCGAGATCGGCGGCGCTCATCGCGCTCGGATGGGAGACGTCGAAGCGGAGGCGGTCGGGCGCGACCAGCGAGCCTTTCTGGGCGACATGCTTGCCGAGCCGCTCGCGCAGCGCCGCGTGGAGCAGGTGGGTGGCGGAATGGTTGGCGCGGATCGCCGAGCGGCGGCCGCCGTCGATGCGGAGCTTGACCGGGTCGCCGACCGCCACCCGCCCGGCCTCGACGACGGCATGATGGACGTGGAGGCGGCCGAGCTGCTTCGACGTGTCGGTGACGCGGGCGCGAAGGCCGCCGTCGCTGACGATCTCGCCGGTGTCGCCAACCTGTCCGCCGGATTCGGCGTAGAAGGGCGTCTGGTTGGTGACGATCATGACCGCCTCGCTCTCGCCTGCCTGCTCGACGCGCGCGCCGTCGCGGACGATCGCGACCACCGCGCCCTCGCCTTCTTCGGCGGTGTAGCCGGTGAATTCGGTGCTGCCCGCTTCCTCGGCGATGTCGAACCAGAGGTCGTCCGACGCCTTGGCGCCCGAGCCCTTCCAGGCGGCGCGGGCGGCGGCCTTCTGCTCGGCCATGGCGGCGTCGAAGCCAGCGCGGTCGACGCCGAAGCCCTGGGCGCGCAGCGCATCCTCGGTGAGATCGTAGGGAAAGCCGAAAGTGTCGTAGAGCCGGAAGGCGACGTCGCCCGCCAGCGTCTCGCCCGGCGCCATCGAAGCGGTGGCCTCGTCGAGCAACCGCAGTCCCTTGTCGAGGGTCTGGCGGAAGCGCGTCTCCTCCTGGCGGAGCGTCGCCTCGATCAGCGGCTGGGCGCGGAGCAGTTCGGGGTAAGCGGCGCCCATTTCGGCGACCAGCTCCGGCACGAGCCGGTGCAGCAGCGGCTCGGCGGCGCCGAGGATATGGGCGTGGCGCATGGCGCGGCGCATGATCCGGCGCAGCACATAGCCCCTGCCCTCATTGGCCGGCAGCACGCCGTCCGCGACGAGGAAGCCCGAGGCGCGCAGGTGATCGGCGATGACGCGGTGGCTGGCCTGCCGCTCGCCGGTGGTGGCGGTGCGGGTGAGCTCGCCCGACGCGGCGATCAGCGCCTTGAAGGTGTCGGTGTCGTAATTGTCGTGGACGCCCTGAAGCACGGCCGCGATCCGCTCCAGCCCCATGCCGGTGTCGATCGACGGCCGGGGGAGCTCGCGGACGATCTCATTGTCCTCCTGCTCATATTGCATGAAGACGAGGTTCCAGATCTCGACGAAGCGGTCGCCGTCCTCGTCCGGCGATCCCGGCGGGCCGCCGGGGATGTGATTGCCATGGTCGTAGAAGATTTCGGAGCAGGGGCCGCAGGGGCCGCTGTCGCCCATCGCCCAGAAATTGTCCTTGGTCGGGATGCGGATGATGCGCTGCTCGGGGAGCCCCGCCACCTTGCGCCAGAGCTCGAACGCCTCGTCGTCGGTATGATAGACGGTGGCGGTGAGCCGGTCGGGCGAGAGGCCCCATTGCTTCGT
The DNA here is from genome assembly GCA_036388655.1 of Allosphingosinicella sp. Lineage (GTDB taxonomy): Bacteria > Pseudomonadota > Alphaproteobacteria > Sphingomonadales > Sphingomonadaceae > Allosphingosinicella. The sequence continues at coordinate 12,675 of DASVRK010000133.1, forward strand.
CAGCAGCGTCCAGGCGTGGACGATCGCCTGCTCCTTGAAATAATCGCCGAACGAGAAATTGCCGAGCATCTCGAAGAAGGTGTGGTGGCGCGCGGTGTAGCCGACATTGTCGAGATCGTTATGCTTGCCGCCGGCGCGCACGCATTTCTGGCTCGACGCGGCCGTGCTGTAGGGGCGCGTCTCGAGGCCGGTGAAGACATTCTTGAACGGCACCATGCCGGCATTGACGAACATCAGGGTGGGATCGTTGTGCGGCACGAGCGGCGCCGACGGCACCATCCGGTGCCCGGCGGCCCCGAAATGATCGAGGAAGGAGCGGCGAATGTCGTTCGTCGAGGTCATGCCGGCGATGTAGGCGAGGCGCGGAGTGCGGGCAACCCGGCCCGCCGCGCCCTCCAGGCCTAGCTGCTACAGACCGACGGGGACGGGCTCGGCTTCGGCCTGCGCCTCGGCGACCGGCTCCACCACGACCTCGAGCGCGCGCTCGTGACGGCGCATCTCCTCCTCGTCGACCGGATAGCGCGAATAGGCCTCGATCAGCCGCTGCTCCTCGCTCCGCGCCGCGGCGAACTGCGGCAGCTGCTGCACCGCCTGCTGGACCGCGGGCTCTTCGTCAGACCAGGAGCGTTCGAGTTGGGCGTCCACCGCCGGATCGCGGCGCGGAAAATATTCCTCGGGATAGGTGCGGCAGCCGACGCAGCCCCGGCCGAGCGCCGCGCCATATTCGGTCGCCGCCACTTCCCGCGGCCGCAGCGCGTCGAAATCGTCGCCGCGGTTCGGGGTCAGCGCCGCATAGGAGCGGGTCGCTTCGGGAAGAGAAAAATAGAGCGGGTTGATCTCGTCGACGGCCGCGCGGCCGAGATAGACGCCGAGCCCGGTGCCGGCGAGCGCCAGCATCGCCACGGTAGGAAGCGTCAACGGATGCGCCATCGTACGGCCCTCCAAAACAGGCGACCACCTTAATCGGACGGCCGCAATGCCCAAACTCTCAATGTACCGGCTGCGTTCCAAAACCGGGCGTTCTTATCCGGCCGTTCATCGAATCGTCCTCTTGCACTCGGCCGCAAACAGGCGGACGGTGGCCGAAGCATGGCGCGGACGCGCTCTTCGCGGACCGCCCCGGACGGACGAAGGAGAGGTTCATGCCCGAAAGATCGGTTGGCACCAGAATGGTCGCGCTCGTCGGCCCCGGCGGCGCAGGCAAGACGAGCCTCGCCGAGGCTTTGCTGTTCGCGGCGGGGACGATCGACCGCCAGGGCAGCGTCGATGGCCGCAGCAGCGTCGGCGATGCCAGCCCCGAGGCGCGGGCGCGCTGCGGGTCGACCGAGATCAACCTGATGCGGCTCGAATTCCTCGGCGACCGGTTCGCGATCGTCGATTGTCCCGGCTCGGTCGGCTTCGCCGCCGATGGCGCGATGGCGGTGGCCGCGGCCGACATCGCGATCGTGGTCGTCGACCCGGACCCCGCCCGCGCCTTGCTCGCCGAACCGGCGCTGCGGCAGCTCGAGGCGCTCGGAATCCCCCACGCCATTTTCGTCAACAAGATCGACCAGGCGCGCGGCAGCATCCACGACCTGCTCGAAGCGCTGCAGCCGATGAGCAATTCGCCGCTGATCGCGCGGCAGATCCCGATCCGGGGCAAGGATGCGGGCGGCGAGAAGATCACCGGCTTCGTCGACCTCGCGCTCGAACGCGCCTTCCACTACCGCGCGGGCAAGCCGTCCGAGCGGACCGAGATCCCCGCCGACCTCGCCGAGCGCGAGGCGCTCGAACGTTATCACATGCTCGAGCAGCTCGCCGACCATGACGATGCGTTGCTCGAACAATTGCTGATGGACGAGACGCCGGACCTCCCCACCGTGCTCGCCGACCTCGCCCGGGAGACGCGCGAGAATCTCGGCGTGCCGGTACTGTTCGGCTCGGCGCTCAACGGCTTCGGCATCCGCCGGCTGCTGAAGGCGCTTCGCCACGAGGCCCCTGCCCCGGCCGACGCGGCCGCGCGGCTCGGCGCCAGCGACGGCTGCGCCTTCGTGTTCAAGATCTCGCATGGCGGCGCGATCGGCCGGCTGGCGCTGGCCCGGGTGTTCGGCGGCGCGCTCAGCGAGGGCACGGAGCTCAAGGGGCCGGACGGCTCGGCCGTGCGGGTCGGCACCTTGTTCGCGCTCCAGGGCGAGAAGACCGCCAAGCTCGTCAAGGCCGAAATGGGTGAAGTGGTCGCCATCGCCAAGGCCGAATCGGTGCACGCCGGCGGGTGGCTGAGCCTCGGCAAGTCCGCACCGGCGCCCGCGGTCGAGCTTCCGGCCAGCAATTACGCGCTGGCAATCGTCACCCGCGACCGCAAGGACGACGTCCGGCTGTCGACGGCGCTCCACAAGCTGGTCGAGGAGGATCCGTCGCTGAGCTGGGAGCAGGACGAGGCGCTTCACGAGACGCGGCTCAAGGGGGTCAGCGACGAGCATCTCAACGTCACCATCGCCCGGCTCAAGCGGCGCTACGGCGTGGCGGTGGATTCGAAGCCGCCGACGATCGGCTACAAGGAATCGATCCGCCGCCAGGTGACGCAGCGCGGCCGCCACAAGAAGCAGTCGGGCGGCCACGGCCAGTTCGGCGATGCCGTGATCGAAGTGAAGCCGCTGCCGCGCGGCGGTGGCTTCGCGTTCGACGAGCGGATCCATGGCGGCGCGGTGCCGCGGCAATATATACCGGCGGTCGAGCAGGGCGTGCGCGACGCAATGCTGAAAGGGCCGCTCGGCTTTCCCGTGGTCGACGTCGCGGTGACGCTCACCGACGGCAGCTATCACAGCGTCGACAGCTCGGAGCTCGCCTTCCGCACGGCCGGGCGGATCGCGATGAGCGAGGCGCTCGCCGCCGCCCAGCCGCATTTGCTGGAGCCGGTCCACCGGGTGACGGTTGTCGCGCCGGGCTCGGCGACGTCCAAGGTGACCTCCGCCATTTCGAGCCGGCGCGGGCAGATGCTGGGCATGGAGCCGCGCGAGGGCTGGTCGCGCTGGGACAAGGTCGAGGCGCTGATGCCCGAATCGGAGCTGCAGGGGCTCGACGCCGAGCTGCGCTCGCTGAGCCAGGGGCTGGCGAGCTACACGGCCGAGTTCGACCACCTCGCCGAACTCAACGGCAAGCTCGCCGAAGAGGTCGTGCAGAAGGTGCTCGAGCCGGCCTGATCTAGCTCGGATGAGCCTCGACCGTCGCGGCGTCCGCAATGGGCGCCGCGGCGGGGGCGTCCTCCTCGCCGCGTGAGATGACGACGGCGGCGGCGAGGTCGCCGGTCACGTTCAGGGTCGTGCGGCACATGTCGAGGAAGCGGTCGACGCCGAGCACCAGGCCGATGCCCTCGGGCGGCACCCCGACCATGCCGAGGATCAAGGCGACGACGGGCAGCGAGCCGGCCGGCACGCCGGCGGTGCCGATGCCGCCGAGGATGCAGACCAGCAGCACCATCACCTGCTGGGCGAGGGTCAGCTCGACGCCGAAGAACTGGGCGAGGAAGATGACCGTCACGCCCTCGAACATGGCGGTGCCGTTCTGGTTGGCGGTGGCGCCGATGGTGAGGACGAAGCGCGACACGCGCGGCGGCAGATGGAGCTTTTCGTCGGCGACCCTGAGCGCGGTCGGCAGGGTGGCGTTGGACGAGGCGGTCGAGAAGGCCATCACCATCGCCTCCTGGCTCTGGCGGAAGAACCAGAGCGGGGACTTGCCGCCGAGGAAGCGGATGGCGAGCGAATAGACGACGATCATGTGGATGCCGAGCGCGAGCAGCACCACGCCGACATAGGCGCCGAGGCGGAGCAGCAGGTCCCAGCCGAACACCGCGGCGAGGTTGAACATGAAGCAGGCGATCGCGATCGGAGCCAGCCGGATGACGATGCCGATGAGGCGCATGGCGACGTGGAAGATGCCCTCGATCGCCTCCTGGAGGCGCTGGGCGGAGGGCGAGTTCACGAGCAGCAGGCCGATGCCGAACACCAAGGCGAAGAACATGACGGCGAGGATGTCGTTGTCGGCAGCGGCGGCGACGATGTTGTTGGGGATGATGTTGAGGAAGGCGGCGACGCCCGACGGGGTTTCGGCGCTCTTCGACACGATCGCGCCCGCCCCTTCACGGGCATCCTCGAGCAGGCTCTGGGCGAGCACCGGATCGACGCCGCCGCCGGGATTGAAGATATTGACCACAGCCAAGGCGATCACGACCGCGACCGCGGATATGCCGATGGTGAAGATCAGCGTCTTGATCCCGACCCGCTTCAGCGATCGGATGTCGCCCATTTCGGCAATGCCGACGACGAGGGCGGAAAAGAGCAGAGGGATAACCAGCATGAACAGCAGGCGCAGGAAGATCTGGCCGATCGGGCCGGTGACATAAGTGGTGACCGCCTCGACCCAGGGCGCGTCCGGCTGGGTGACGTGGACGAGCAGCCCCGCGGAAAGGCCGACCACGAAGCCGATCAGCATCTTCATCTGCAGCGGCACGCCGCGGTGGGTGGTTTCCATATTGTCGCCCCTAAGCTGCGCGCCTTGCCCGGTCACGTGCGAGCACCGCTCCGAAATCGCGGGGGCCGGGGGCAAAAGTCAACCGATTTGAAGGGGAGCCGGGGACAGCGGCGGCTTTCACCCGAAGGGACGGTCGATCGAGGGCGGCGGCGTCGAGAACCAGTGCGGGCCTTCGGGGGTCATGTAGAAGCAGTCCTCGATTCGGACGCCGAAGCGGCCGGGAAGGTAGAGGCCGGGCTCGTTGGAAAAGCACATGCCGGGGGCGAGCGGCGTGGTTTCGCCGTGGACGAGGTTGACCGGCTCGTGCCCTTCCATGCCGATGCCGTGGCCGGTGCGGTGGGACAGGCCGGGAAGCTTGTAGCCGGGGCCGTAGCCCCATTCCTGATATTGCGCGCGCACCGCATCGTCGACGCTGCCGGCGGGAGCGCCGGGGCGGGCGGCAGCGAAGGCGATCTGCTGGCCGCGATGGACCTGGTCCCAAACCTTGCGCTGCTCACCCGTCGCCTTTCCTCCGAACACGAAGGTGCGCGAGACGTCCGATTGGTACCCATGGACGGTGCAGCCGCAATCCATCAGCACCACCTCCCCTTCGCGCACCTGCTGCGGCTTGCCGCTGCCGTGCGGATAGGCGCTCGCTTCGCCGAGCAGGGCGAGCGCGAATTCGGGGCTGCCGCCCAGCGCGACCGTGGCCTCGTTCATGATCGCGCTGATCTGGGCCGGAGTCATGCCGGCGGCGATGCGCGGCGCGGTGTGGGCGTAGGCGGCGAGCGTCACGTCGGTCGCCTTTTGCATCAGCGCGAGCTCGGCCGGCGACTTCACCATCCGCAGCGCCCGCACCACCGGGGCGCCGCTGCGTATCTCGACCGACGGCAGCGCCTTGCGCAGGCCATCGACCGCGAAGAAGCGCACCGTCTCCTCCATACCGACCGGGCGGGTGGCGAGCTTGCGCTCGCGCAGCGCGGCGGCGACGAGGGCGAGTGGATCCTCATGCTCGGTCCAGGTGCGCACCGCCGCCGGGACGGCGAGGCTCTCGCGCACCGACGGCTCTTCGAAGAAGGGCGTGAACACGATCGGCTCGCCCTCGGCCGGGATCAGCGCGGCGGTGAGACGTTCGCTGCGCCACCATTGGACGCCGGTGAAATAATCGAGCGACGCGCCCGGCTCGATCAGCAACGCGCCGAGGCCTTGGGCGCGCATCAGCCGCTGGGCGCCGGCGAGGCGCTGGAGCCGTTCGTCGCGTCCGATCGGCTTCGCATCGCCGGTGATCGGAGCGAGGGCGCTGGGGACTGGAGCGGCGGCCATGATCCGGGATCCTCCGATGAGCGCGCCGCCGGCGGCGAGCGCGGATAGAGTGAAGGCGCGGCGGCCGAGCTCAGGCATAGGCATAAGGCCCGCCTTTCTGGAGCGCGGCGGCGTAAGCGGGCCGGGCGTGGATGCGCTCCAGCCAGTCGATCAGGTGCGGCCGGCTTTCGTCGAGGCCGCCGCGGCTGCGCGAGGCTTCGAGCGGGAAGCTCATCATGATGTCGGCGGCGCTGAATTCGTCGCCGGCGAACCAGTCACGCTCGGCGAGCTCGGCCTCGAGCCAGTCGAGATGGTCGTCGAGCATCTTCTGAATCGGCGCGCGCGCGGGCTTGCCGAGGATGCCGAGCCGCCCGACCACCAGCAAGGCGAGCAAAGGCGGCATCATCGAGCCTTCGGCATAATGGAGGAAGTGGCGGTAGCGCAGCACGCCCTCGCGCCGCGCCGGAGGGCCGAGCTTCCCGTCCCCCTTTTCGACCAGATATTCGACGATCGCGCCGGTTTCGGCGAGGACCCGCCGCTCGCCCGCCTCCGAGCCCGAGCCCGCATCCTCGATCACCGGCGACTTGCCGAGCGGGTGGACACGGCGAAGCTCGGGCGGGGCGAGCATCGTCTTCGGGTCGCGCTCGTAGCGGCGGACTTCGTACGGAAGGCCGAGCTCTTCGAGCAGCCACAGGATGCGTTGCGAACGGCTGTTCTCGAGATGGTGGACGATGATCATCGGCTGGTCCGGGCGCAGAGCGCCGCGACCTCCTTGACGAGCTTGGCGGCGAGCACGGCGGTGACTCCGTTGAGATCCCGGCTGAAATTATATTCGACGATGTCGGCGCCGACGATGGGAGCCTCGACCCGGTCGAGCACGGCGAGCACGTCGCGGACGGAGAGGCCGCCGGGCTCGTGATGCGAGACGCCGGGGGCGAAGGCGGGATCGAAGCCGTCCATGTCGATGCTGATGTAGAGCGGACCCGACGGGATCGGGACCCGATCGGGCGCGAAATGGCGCATCTCGACGACCTCGACGCCGAAGCGCTCGGCCTGCTCGCGGCAGTGGCGGTTCAAGGTGCGGATGCCGACCTGGACGAGGCGGCGGGCGAGGCCGCGCTCCAGGATGCGGGCGAAGGGCGAGGCGTGGGAGTGCGGGTCGCCTTCGAAATCGTCGTAGAGGTCGGGGTGGGCGTCGAAGTGGAGGATGTCGACCGGGCCGTGGACGGCGGCCACGCCCTCGACGGCGGGGAAGCTGACATAATGATCGCCGCCGAGGCAGAGCGGGACCGCGCCTTGCGAACAGGCCGCCGCGGTCGCATCGCGGATCAGCGCATGGTCGCCCTCGGCCTCGGCGAGCGGGAGGTCGCCGCCATCCTCGAGCCATATGTCGGTGCCGAGCTCGAGCCCCGATTCGGCGTTTTGGTTGCCATGATCGGAGGCGAGCGCGGCGCGGATCAGTGGCGGCGCGGCGGCGGCGCCCCTGAGGAAGGAGGAATGGCTGTCGGTCGGAAGGCCGATCAGCCGCAGCCGGGGCCGTGTGTCGAGGGTCATGCGCGCCCCTTGCGGTGAGGCCCGCCTGTTAGGGCGCACGATTATGGCTTGTCCAGCCGCGCCCGCCGCACCAGATGGCCCGCTTGGCCGAGCGGCAGCGAGGAAAGTCTGAATGAGCGATCGGGAAGCCGCGCCGCCGGCGGCGGATTGGCGCGGGCCGGGGCTGCGCGAGTTCGTGGCCCTGGTCGCGGCCTTGATGGCGTCGAATGCGCTGGCGATCGACGCCATGCTGCCGGCCCTGCCCGCGATCGGCGAGGCGCTCGGCGTGGCCGAGGACAATCGGCGCCAGCTGGTCATCACCGCCTATCTACTCGGCTTCGGGGTCGCGCAGCTCGCTTACGGGCCGCTGTCGGATCGTTATGGGCGCAAGCGGCTGCTGGTCGGCGCATTGCTCTTCTACGGCGTGTTCGCGGCGCTGGCGGGGATTGCCGGCAGCTTCACCTTGCTGCTCGGCGCGCGGGCGCTGCAGGGGGTGGCGGCGGCGGCGACGCGGGTGCTGGTCGTCTCGGTGGTCCGCGACCGCTACCAAGGCTCGGCGATGGCGCAGATCATTTCGACGGTGATGATCGTGTTCATGATCGTGCCGGTCCTGGCGCCGTCGCTCGGCCAGGGCGTGCTGGCGGTGGCGAGCTGGCGGCACATTTTCATCTTCCTCGCCGCTTATGGCGTGATCCTCGCGCTCTGGACAGGGCTCCGGCTTCCCGAGACGCTACGGCCCGAGCACCGGCGGGCGCTTTCCGTGGCGCGCATCGCCGAGGCGGCCTGGATGACGCTCGGCAACCGCCAGTCGATCGGCAACACGCTCGCCCAGACCCTGGTGATGGGGGCGCTGTTCGCGTTCATCAACTCGATCCAGCAGATCGTGTTCGACGTGTTCCGGCGGCCCGAGCTGATCGGCCTCGTCTTCGCCTGCATCGCCGGCCCAATGGCGCTGAGCTCCTACGCCAATTCCAAGCTGGTGATGCGCTGGGGCTCGAAGCGGCTGCTGCTGCTCGCGCTCGCCGCCTTTACCGCCGTCTCGGCGCTGCACCTCGCGGTCGCGGCGGCGGCGGGCGAGGCAATCTGGACGTTCGTCATCCTGCAGGCGGCGACGATGGCCTTCTTCGGCCTGATCGGCGCCAATGCCGGCGCGCTGGCGATGGAGCCGCTCGGCCACATCGCCGGCACCGCCTCCTCGCTCCAAGGCGTGATCACGACGGTGGGCGGGGCGCTGATCGGGCTGGCGATCGGCCAGAGCTTCAACGGCACCACCCTCCCCTTCCTCGCCGGCTTCGCAATGTGCGGGATGGCCGCGCTGGCGACCGCCTTCTGGGCCAACCGCCCGCCCAGCCTCGATTCGCGCGACCGGGCGGAAGTGGAAGTGCAGGAGACCGCGGCGCGGCCGGGCTGAAGCGCTTATCTTGTCAAACTTGTCACGAAAGCGACCTTCGGCGCGGCGCTAAGGTGACGAAGTTTACACTCGCAGCGGCGCGGGCTCAACCGGCTTGGCCGAGCGCTTTTACCACGAACTGGCCGCCGAGGCGCAGCCCGACCGGGTCCACGCTGTGGCCGAGGCCGCTCGAGACATGGGTGGTCACCTCGACGCCTAGGCGCTGCAGATCGCTCTTGGCGGCGTGGAGGGCGGCCACCGGCACGATCGGATCGGCCGAGCCGTGGATCAGAAGGACCGGGGGCTTGCTCCGGAGGTGATGGGAGAGTTCGGCGGCGCCGGTCAGCATGCCCGAATAGCCGAGGATGCACGCCGCCGGCCGCGCCCGCCTGAGGCCGACGTGAAGCGCCATCATCGTGCCCTGGCTGAACCCGACCAGCGCGAGATCGGCCTCCGTCAGGCCATATTGGTCCAGCTTCCGGTCGATGAAGGCATCGAGCGCCGGCGCCGCGCTTTGGGCGCCGGCCGCCAGCGCCTGCGGCGTAAAGGCGTTCAGCCCCCACCATTGATAGGCGCCGCCCATCCCCATCGTCTGCGGCGCGTTGGGCGCGAGGAACAATGCCTCGGGCAGCGCCTGGCGCCAGTGCGGCGCGAGCGAGATCAGGTCCGCCCCGTTCGAGCCGTAGCCATGGAGCAGCAGCACGATCTGGCGCGGCTTGGCGCCGGAGAGCGGCTGCAGGCTCGAGCCGTTGACGATCTTGGACAGAGTCGAACTCGCTTAGCTGAGAAGGCGGCAGTTTTCGAAGGCGGCGGACCGGTAGCGGGTCGCGGGATCAGCCGCAACGGGCCTCCGCGAACGTAACCAGCCGCCGCTTCTGCTCGTCCCACAGCACCAGCCGTACCGCGCCGATGCTTTCGCGAAACGTTACCCGGCTGATCCGGGCCAGCATCGGGACTTCACGCAGGACCTCGGGCAGCCGGTAGAAGGGAATGCGGCTGGCGAGATGGTGGACGTGGTGGACGCCGATATTGGCGCTGAACCAGCGCAGGACCGGCGGCAGATCGTAATGCGAGCTGCCGTGCAGCGCCGCCGCGTGGAACGACCAATCCTCGCCGCGGTCCCAATGGGTCTGCTCGAACTGGTGCTGCACATAGAAGAACCACACGCCCAGGGACGCCGCGACCATGGTGATCGGCAGGTGGACGAGCAGGAACAGCTTCCAGCCCATCGCCCAGATCAAGGCGCCGGCCACGGCCGCGAAGCTGGCATTGGTGCCGAGCGCGCTGAGCCACGGCCGCCAGCCGCGCTTCATCATGCCGATCGGAAGCCGGTGCCGCAGCAGGAAAAGATAAGCGGGGCCCAGGCCGAACAGGACCAGCGGGTGCCGGTAGACCCGGTACCAGAAGCGCCCCGCGCGGCTGAGCGCGTTGAATTCCGCCACGGTGAGCGTGTCGACGTCCCCGACGCCGCGGGCGTCGAGATTGCCGGTGCTGGCATGGTGGATGGCATGCGAGCGGCGCCAGTAATCGTAGGGCGTCAGCGTAAGCACGCCGAGGATGCGCCCGAGCCAGTCGTTGCTCGCCTGGCGCCGGAAAAAGGCGCCGTGGCCGCAATCGTGCTGGATCAGGAAGAGCCTCAGCAGGAAGGCGCCGGCCGGCACCGTCAGCAGCAGGCCGGCCATATAGCCTGCGTCGAGCGCGGCCCAGGTCAGCAGCCACAGCAGCGTGAAGGGCGCCGCGGTGATGGCGAGCTCGAACAGGCTTCGGGCCGTCCGGGACTGCCGGAAGGGACCGATCTCGCCCATCAAGGCGCGGGGATCGATGGCGGTGTTGGTGGAGAGGGGAGCGTGCAAGTAGGGGCTTTCAATCGGGGGGTCGGAGCCGGGCGAGGCCCCGGGGAGCAATGGCCGCCGGCGGAATGCCGTGGAGCCGGTCGCGGCAGACACGATCCATGTTTAACCTGAGCTTACCGCTCCTTGGCAGGTGTGGCTGCCAAGTCAACGCCCACGAGACAACGGGAAATCGCATCGAGGTGGGCATTGGGGGACCGGGAGCCTGATCATTGGCGCTTCGTGAACGGACAGGCGGAGCCGTTCGCGACGGGCGGGCGGCGATTCACGGAAACGCGCTGGCACGGCGGCGGGCGAGCGTCGAGGCCCAGGGCTTCGCAGCCATCACTAAGGATCGCCTTCATGAAAACCACCCTCCTCGCGGCGTTGATCGCCGCGCTTGCCGCTCCCGCCGGGGCCCATGCGGCCCCAGCTGGATCCTCCCGCCTGACCCTTACCTTCGAAACCGGCGCCGCGACCGGCGCGGTGCTGGTCGCGCTGTTCGATTCGAAGGCCGCCTATGATGGCGGCGCTCCGGTCCGCCAGGCGCGGGTCGACGTCGCCAAAGGCGAACGGATCGCGATCTTCGCTAATCTCGCGTCGGGCGACTATGCGATGAAGGCATTCCACGACCTCGACGGCGATGGCCGGATGACGACCAACCCGTTCGGCCGTCCGATCGAACCCTTCGCCTTTTCCAACAATGCCCGCGGCAACATGGGTCCCGCCGCCTGGGATCGCGCCCGGCTGAAGGTCGCCGCCGACGTCTCCCAGATCGTCGAAATCCGCTGATGCAGCTCCAGGACACCCAACTGGTCTTTTCACGCCGCGCCATGATGCTCGGCGCCGCCTCACTGGTGGCGACGCCGGACATGAGCTGGGCCGCCAAGGCGCTCGCGATCGCGTCCGACTGGTCGCTCGCCACCGCCGATGTCGAGGCCGACCTGCAGCCGCGCGCCCTGCGGCTCGCCAGCGGCCGCGCCCCCAAGGGGCTCGAAGGCTCGCTCTATCGCAACGGCCCGGCCAAGTTCCGCCGGCCGGGGCGCTCCGCCGGCCACTGGTTCGACGGGGACGGACTGATCCGCCGCTTCCGCATCGCCGACGGGGAGGCGAGCCTGGCCGCCCGCTTCGCCGACACCCCGAAACGAAGGCTGGAGACGCGGCTGGGCGCGATGGTCATGCCCGGCTTCGGATCGGCGTCCGATCCGCGCGCCGAGCTGCGCGGGCCGGACGATGCCAATGCGGCCAACACTTCGGTGCTGCCGGTGGGCGACAAGGTGTGGGCGCTGTGGGAGGGTGGCTCGCCCATGGCCCTGGACGGCGCCACGCTGGCGAGCGAAGGCTTCGTCACCTTGCGGCCGGACCTCAAGGCAATGCCCTTCTCGGCGCATCCGCGGATCGAGCCGGACGGGCGCGTCTGGAATCTCGGCATCAACGGCAAGCAGGCCATGGTGTGGCGGCTGTCGGCGGCCGGCGCGCTCGAAGCCGCCGAGCTCATCGAGCTCCCGCGCGCCAGCTATTTGCACGATTTCACCGCCACTGCCCGGCACTTGGTGGTCGTGCTGCAGCCATGGATCCACCACCGCGAGGTCTTCCCGCTGGCGCGGGGCTATAGCTGGCGGCCCGAGACCGGCACCCAGGTGCTGATCATCGACAAGGCGGACTTGTCCAGACGCCGGATCGTCGAGCTGCCGCCGTTCGGTTTCTTCCACCTCGGCGACGCCTGGGAGGAGGCGGACGGCACGATCCGCTTCGACGTCTGCGCCTATCCCGACATGCGGTTCGCCGCCTCGGGCGCGAGCGATCTCCTCGACAGCCAATATGACGGCGGGGGCTGGTCCGAGATGGTGCTCGCAATGCTGCCTCTCCGCGGCCCGGGCCGCCTGGAGCGAACGAGCGTCGGGGCGGAGTTCCCGAAGGGCGATGCGAGGAGGGCCGGGCTGCCGCGCCGGTTCAGCGTCCATACCGCCGGCGATACGCCGGGCCGGCCGATGGCGACCGGCGTCGGCGTGACCGACTGGCGGAGCGGCCGCACCCGGACCTTCGACTTCGGCCCCAATCACGTGGTCGACGAGATGGTGCCGGTCCCCAAGCCCGGCTCGACCGCCGAGGACCAGGCCTGGCTGGTCGGACCCACCATCAATCTGAAAGCGGGCGTGACCGAGCTGCACGTGCTGGACATGGCGCGGGTCGAGGACGGGCCGATCGCCACCTGGGCGGCCGACGTCGCGCTTCCGGCCTCGTTTCACGGGCGCTGGCAGTCGGCGTGACCGATCAGTACCAGCCCGCCTCCCGCAGCGCGCGGGCGTAGCGGCGGCTGACCGGGGCGGTGAGCCCTCCGTCCAGCGTCAGCGTGGCGCGGCCGTCGCCGCGTTGGGCGTCCCGCACTGCGTCCCGCGCGACCCACCAGCTGCGGTGGGTCTGGGCGCCTTCCAGCCCCTCCAGCTCATCCAGCGCGTCCGACAGCCGCATCAGGATGAGGTGTGACCCGTCGGCGGTGTGCACGCGCAGATAATGGTCCTCCGCCTCGACCGCGATGAGCCGGCTGCCGCGCAGGCGGAGCGGGAGGCGCTCGATGAATTTGACCGGCTTGCCGGCGTCGGCGGCGGCGTGGGTCTGGACGGGGGCCGCCCGGCCCAGCAGCACGACCAAGGCGCAGACCGCCGCCGTCACCGTCACCACCGGCACCAGCACCAGCGGCAGCGAGCGGACCGGATAGAGCTCGCCGTGGAAGAACAGCCCGGTCGCCGCCCAGACGAACAGGCACATAGGCCCGGCGACGATGGCGGTGAGGACCCCGATGTGCAGCCACGGCCGCTCCTCCAGCTCCATCCGCCGCGCCAGCAATCGCTGGCACAGCATGCCCCACGCCGAGCCCACCGCCATTGCCATGAACCAGTAGGTCAGCCGCTCATGGAACAGCTCGGCGCCGGTGCCGAAAGCGCCGCTCACCGCCAGGACGAGAGCGGCGGCGGCGGCCACGCCCAGGTTGCGGACGAGGTCGCGCCGCTCGGGGGTCATGGGGCGGGGCTCGAAACCCGGAGAGCCGCGGCGGGCAAATATCGAAGCATCGAACCGCCTCCTGCTCGCCACGAGGTCGCATGCCCGTGCGCCGCGGACAAGCGCCGGCGTCCGAGGATGGCTTCACCGATGACCGCGCCGGCTCTAAACAGTGTTGATGAACTTCGAAGACCAGCTCCAGCGTTATTTCGGCACGGCCGACATCGCTTCCATCTCGCCGGCGGCGCTGGGGGCGGCGGTCGAGCGGATGCGGGTCGACCTCGGCCTCGAGACGGACCGGGGGCGGCGCTTCGCCTTGTGGGCCTTGCTGCACATGCTCGGTTCCGCGCCGGACCTCGATGTCGCCTTCCCCGATCCGGCCGACCGCGACGCCGCGCGCAACTTCATGGAGCTGTCCGAGCAGGCGCCGCCGGGAGCCGCTGGCGATTGATCACTCTCCGCACGCAGAATCCCGCTTACGAGAAAACGCTTTCATGCTAAGCCCTTAGCCGCTGGTCTGGGGTAGTGTGCGCCGGCCCATCGCGTTGGAAATTTGTGGCGTGGCGACTTACAACGGCGGCAAATATAACGATTGGTATGTCGGCACCGACTCCGCCGACACGGCCCACGGCAACGCCGGCGACGACCGGATCGAGACGCGCGGCGGCAACGATCGCCTGTACGGCGGCTCGGGCAGCGACCAGCTTTACGCGGGGATCGGGGACGATCTGCTCGACGGCGGCACCGGCGCCGATTATCTCGACGGCGACGACGGCAACGACACCTATGTGGTCGACCATGTCGACGACCGCATCGTCGAGCGCAGCGGCATCGACACCGTCCAGGCCGCCTTCCATTACGTCCTCGCGGCCGAGCTCGAGAACCTGACGCTGACCGGCACCGCCGCGCTCGGCGGCTTCGGCAACGACTTCGCCAACGTCATCGCGGGCAACGGCGCCGCCAACCGGCTGGACGGCGGCCTCGGCGACGACACGTTGACCGGCGGCGCCGGCGCCGACAGCTTCGTGTTCAGCACCGCGCTCAATGTGGGGCCGAATTTGGACCGCATCACCGACTTCTCGGTCGCCGACGACACCATCCTGCTCGACCGGTCGGTCTTCACGGGCCTTGGGGCCAATGGCGCGATCGCCGCGTCGGCGTTCGTCAACGGCGCCACCGCCGCGGACGGCGACGACCGCATCCTCTACGACCGCGCCACCGGCAACATATTCTACGATTCCGACGGCAGCGGCGCCGGCGTGAAGTTCTTGTTCGCGCGCGTCACCGCCGGCACCGCCCTCACCAGCGCCGATTTCGTCGCGACCGGCGGCGCTGCCGGCACCCTTTATACCGGCGACGCGGCCGACAATCTGTTCTCGGGCAGCGGCGGCGACGACCAGGCCAGCGGCCATGGCGGCAACGACCTGCTCCTCGGCGGCGGCGGCAGCGACCGCTTCGACGGCGGCGAGGGCACCGACCGCATTTACGGCGGCGACGGCGGCGACCATCTCGATGGCGGCACCGGGTCCGACTACCTCCACGGCGGCCGCGGCGACGACACTTATGTGGTGGACTTCGAATCGGTCGATTCGCGCTATCCGACCGACCGAGTCGTCGAGGCCGCCAACGAAGGCGTCGACACGGTGCTGAGCTCGCTCCGCTCCTACGCCCTCACCTCCTTCGTTGAGAATCTGACGCTGACCGGCACCGCCTATCAAGGCATCGGCAACGCGCTCGACAACGTCATCACCGGCACGTCGGCCAACAACCGCCTGTCCGGCGAGCGCGGCGCCGACCGCACCATCGGCGGCGCGGGCGACGATTTCTACTGGGTCGACAATGCGGGCGACGCGGTCGTCGAGCTGGCCGGCGAAGGGGTCGACGCCGTGCAAAGCTCGGTCACGCACCGGCTCGCCGACCATGTCGAGAACCTTTCGCTGGTGTTCCAGGACAGCCCTTATGGCGCGGTCAGGGACTTTGACGGCTACGGCAACGCGCTCGCGAACCGGATCAGCGGCAGCGTCTACAACAATCTGATCGACGGCGGGCTCGGCAACGACACGCTGACCGGCGGCGCGGGCGCGGACCGGTTCCTGTTCAGCACGGCGCTCAATGCCGAGACCAACGCCGACCTCATCACCGATTTCTCGGTAGGCTACGACATGATTGTGCTCGACCGGGCGGTGTTCACCGCGATCGGCGCCGAAGGGCCGCTGAGCGCCTCCGCCTTCGTCAACGGCGTCACCGCCCTCGATGCCGACGATCGCATCCTTTACGCGAAAGAGACCGGCTACATCTTCTACGACGCCGATGGCAGCGGCGCCGGCGCGAAGATATTGTTCGCCAAGGTCACCGCGGGCACGGCGCTCAGCAACGTCCACTTCTCCGCGGTCGGCGGCGAGCCGCCGGTCTATGGCGGCACCGGCCCGACCTACGTGGGCGATGCCGGCGACAATATGTTCGTCGGCGGCAACGAGGCGGACGAGGCTGAAGGCAACGGCGGCAACGACCGGCTGCAGGGCAATGGCGGCGACGACATCCTCGACGGCGGCGCCGCCAACGACACGCTCGAAGGCGGGATTGGCGCGGACACGCTGCGCGGCGGCGACGGCAGCGACCGGCTCTCCTCCTCGGTCACCCCCAACACCTATGGCGACGGCTGGCAGCCGGCCTCGCCCGACACCGGCGCGGAGGCCGACACTGTGTTCGGCGGCGCCGGGGACGACCAGATCTTCGCCGGCTATGGCGACAGCGTCGACGGCGGCGCCGACACCGACCGGCTCTATATCAGCTTCCAGGGCGCGACGGCGGGCGTCCAGGCCGACTTCAGCAAGCTCTATTCGGGCGGGTCGATGACGATCGGCGGCGCGACGATAAGCGGCATCGAAGCCGTCATCCACGTCGAGGGCAGCAATTTCGACGACTTCATCGCCGGCACGTCGGGCGAGTTCAACGGCACCGTCTACGGCCGCGGCGGCAACGACCATATCCTCGCCGCTTTCTCGAGCGGGCTGATCTACGGCGGCGACGGCGACGACCTCATCGATTCCAGCGCCACCGTCACGTCGTACAGCCATTATGGCGAGGCCGGGAACGACCGGCTGATCGGCGGCGAGCTCACCAACAAGCTGTACGGCGGCGAGGGCAACGACTTCCTCGATGGCGGGCGGCAGGCCGATTATCTGTTCGGCGGCGCCGGCGACGATACCTACGTAGTCGATGTCGGCGGCAGCCATCCCGAGGATGCGGTGCGGGACCAGGTTTCCGAAGCGGCCGGCGAAGGCACCGACACGGTGCTCGCCTCCGCGACTTACTGGCTCGCCGCCAATGTCGAGAATCTGACCCTCACCGGCGCCTCGGCGATCGGCGCCCACGGCAACGGCCTCGACAATGTCCTCACCGGCAACGCGGCCGCCAACCGGATGTACGGAGCCGGCGGCGCCGACCGCATGAGCGGCGGCGCGGGCGACGACGATTATCAGGTCGAGAATGCCGGCGACCTAGTCGTCGAAGCGGCCGGCGAAGGCATCGACGCGGTGCAGAGCGAGATCAGCTACACGCTGACCGACAAGGTCGAGACCCTGCTGCTGGTCGGCACCCGGACGAGCATGGGTACCTATGTCGACCAGGCGATCGACGGCACCGGCAACGCGCTCGACAACCAGCTTTACGGCAACAGCGCCAGCAACATCCTCGACGGCGGCGCCGGCGCGGACCTGGTTGTCGGCGGCGCCGGCAACGACCGGCTGGCCGGCGGCTCCGGCGATGACCGGCTCGAAGGCGGCGACGGCAACGACATCTACACGGTCGCCAGCGCCGACGATTTGCTGGTCGAGCTTGCCGGCCAGGGCAGCGACACGGCGCGCGCCTCGATCAGCTACACGCTCGGCGACACTGTCGAGCACCTCGCCCTTCTCGGACGGGCGGCGCTCGACGGCACCGGCAACCGGCTCAACAACCGGCTGACCGGCAATGTTGGCGACAACCGCCTCGACGGCGGAGCCGCCAACGACGTGCTCGCCGGCGGGCTCGGCAACGACATCTTGATCGGCGGCGACGGCGGCGACCGGCTGACCGGCGGCACCGGGCAGGACCTCCTCACCGGCGGCCTCGGCGCGGACATTTTCCTGTTCGTCGAGGAGGCCGACTCGCCGGTCGCCGCCGGGGACGCGATCGCCGATTTCGCGCAGGGGCTGGACAAGATCGACCTCACCGGGATCGACGCCGACGCCCTCGCCGCCGGCGACCAGGCCTTCACCTTCATCGGCACCGAGGCCTTTACGGGCGGCGGCGCCGCCGGAGCGGGGCAACTGCGCTACGAACAGGTGGACGGCCGGACGCTGATCTCGGGCGATGTCGACGGCGACGGGGCCGCCGACTTCCTGATCCGGCTGGACAGCCCGGCGCCGCTCCAGGCCACCGACTTCCTGCTCTAGCGGCGAGGGCGGCTGGGAGGTTCGTGCCGCTGTCCCGAGCGCAGCCAACCGTCATTCCAGCGTAAGCTGGAATCTCCCTTCTTCTTCGCGACCCGCAAGATTCCAGCTTGCGCTGGAATGACGGGCCGAGCCGGTGCACTTCCCGCAAAAAAAATCCCTGCGACCCCCTGCGGGTCCGGAGCGGCGGCGGCGTCTGGGCATGAGACACTGCTCATGGGGGTCCGCCGGCACATGTCCGTATCCGAGTTTTCGCGCCGCCGCGCTTTCGCCGCCTCGGTCAGCCTCGCGGCGCTGGCCATGGCTTCCGCCGCCGCTCCGGCGCTTGCCCAGGAGGCCTGCGGGCCGGTCGCCGAAGGCGTCGTAACCTGCGACGAGGCCGATGCGCCCTTCCCGCAAGGCATCGCTTATTCGACTTCCGAGGATCTGACGGTGGTGGTCGAGGACGGCCTCACCGTCGCGCCGGACGCAGGCGTTGCGGGCGTCATCCTGTCTTCGGAAGGTTCGGTCACGCTCCAGGCGGGCGGCGCTGACGTCGTCGCCAATGGCGCCAGCGCGATCTTCGCGGCCGGCAGCGACGATATGACGATCGTGGTCGACGACGCCGCCGCCACCGGCGACTATGGCCGCGGCATCGACACCTTCACCTTCTGGGGCGACACCGAGATCGTCGCCGACAGCGTCTCCACCTCAGGCCGCGACGCACTCGGCATCACCGCG
>DASVRK010000134.1:0-1967 GCA_036388655.1 Allosphingosinicella sp.
CTTCCTGTGGCCCTCCCCGGCCGCAAGTACCACTTGCGGACGATCGTCGTGAGCGCCGACCTCCTTGCCCGGCTGATCGCCACCGGGACGCCGCCCGATCTGGTGGCCGAGGTGGCGCGGCTGGAGGCTCGCGCCGCGATGGTGGAGGAAGCGCTCGAAGGCCGGCGCGCCGCCGACCGCAACCGGCAGCAGAACCGCCGCGGCGCCCGTGCGTCACGTGACATAACGTTAGGTAGCGTGACGACACGTGATGTCACGGACGCCCCCCCTCCTGATAAAGAAAAGTCTCCCAGACCCTCTAAAGAAATTAACCTCCCCCGCCCCATCGATGAAGCTGACGCTTCATCGACAGGCCCCAAAAATCCGGTTTCGCCGGATCGGCCGAAAAAGGGTGGGAGCGAGCGCCCGGATCGCCAACAGCCTGACCGCCAGCCCGGCGACCGCCAACCGTCCGAACGGCAGCGCAAGGGCGCCCGCATCCCCGACGACTGGACGCCGCCGCTGATCGACGATCTGCCGCCGATGGCGCAGGCGCTGGCCTCGCAATGGCCGGCCGGAGCCTATGCCGCGCAGGGCGAGCTGTTCGCGGCCTACTGGCGCGGCGAAGGCGGGCGGCAGGGCGCCCGGAAGCTCGACTGGACGCAGACCTGGTGCAACTGGATCGGCCGGGTGACCGGGCAGGTGCTGCGCGACGCCAAGGCCGGGGTGAGGTTCGCCGCCGACGCGCCGGCGCGGCAGAGGACCGCGGCGGAGATCGAGCGCGACGAGCGGCTGGCGCGCGAACTCGACGCGCTGCACCGGGCCGAGACGGCGGAAGCGAGGGCGATCCGGGAGCGGATCCGTCGCGATGCCGGCGCCCGGACCTATGACGGCTGGGTGAAGCCTTGCGCCATCGCCATCGAGGGCGACGACATCATCGTCAGCAGCCCCTCCGAATTCGTCTCCGGCTGGCTCGAGCAGCATTTCGCGGCGACCTTCACCGGCGTCGGTGGAACGGTGCTCGGCCGGCCGGTGCGGCAAGTGCTGTTCAGGGTGGTGAAGCCGCCCGGATAGCCCCTGCAACGGCTGTGGAGGATCGATTCTGTTGGGAGTGAGCGTGGTGGCGGACGATGCGGAGAATGTGAGGGGCTGGGCCAGGCGGCGGCTGGCGGCGCTGGAAGGCGCGGAGCGGCCGGAGCGGGAAGCGCGCGGGCCGAGCTTCTTCAAGCGCCTGGCGCTGCGCGAGGCGGAGCGGGTCGAGAACATACTCGCGGCCGACAAGATCGGCGCCGAGCGCAAGACCGGGCCGAGCCGCCGCCAGCGCGCCCGCATGGTCGTCCCCACCGACGAGCGGATCGGCCAGGCGAGCGCCGGCGGCGAGCAGCTCGAATGGGTGAACCCCGCCGAGATCGACAGCGCCGAGCAGGCGATCGGACTGACCCGCCGCTTCAAATCCTCCCATCTCGACCGGCTCTACCGCAACGGCAAGCTGAGCTGGGTGCAATGGTATGCCGGCGACTGGTACCGCAACCAGCATGCGCGGTGCAGCTTCGCGCTGTCGGTGGTGGCGAGCTATGGCGGCGGGACCGGCGGCGGCGAGCCGAGCTACGGCCTGCCGCGCACCGAGGCGCAATTGCGGGCGCGGCAGCTCTACATGGAGGCGCGCTGCGCGCTGCCGGCGCCGATGCTCGGCTTCATGGAGCGGATGCTGATCCACGACGAGCTGCCGCGCGCCTATGGCGGCAAGCAGAGGATGCGCAGCACGGCGCGGATCGCGGCGGCGCTGGACGCGCTGGCGGGGTGGCTTGGGCTGGCGGCCGGGCAGCGGCTGGTGCGAGGGGGTATCGACGCCGGCGTCGACAGGGCGGGAACGGCCGAGGCGGCGGCCGAAGCGGTGGTGCGCCCGCTCGAGCAGCGGGTGGCGGCGATCGAGGCGGCGCTGGACCCGGTGCGGCCGGTCGACCCCGCCTTCCTGGACGATCAGGGCA
>DASVRK010000135.1:0-12231 GCA_036388655.1 Allosphingosinicella sp.
CTCGAAAATTGCGAGGTGACGCAGAGCAGCGGATATTCCCGGCTCGACCGCGAGACTTGCCGGATGCTGATCCAACATGCCCGGTTCACCCCGAAGATGACCGAGAATGGCCGCCGCATGCGCTCGACCCGCGACGGCAAGATCGTCTGGAAGATCAGCTAGGTCCGCTTCACTTCCGACCCTTGTGCCGGATATTGCCGGGGCGGCCGCGCTTGCCCTGAAGGCGCCGCTTGCCGTCCGGCGCGGCGCCGCGCCGGCCGTCGCGGCGCGGGCGGCGATCGCCCCCGCCGCCGGCGGCGCCGGGTAATTCGAAGCGCAGGCCGCCCGAGACCGGGTTGGCCTCGACCAGCCGCAATTTCAGCCTCTGGCCCGAGGCGAAGACGTCGCCGCTGTCGTCGCCGGTGAGGGTCTGGCTTGCCTCGTCGTAACGGAAATAATCGCTGCCGAGCGTCGAGACCGGGACGAGGCCGTCGCCGCCGAGGCCTTCGACCGTGGCGAAGAAGCCGAACGGCTGCACGCCGGTGATGCGGCAATCGACGAGGTCGCCGACGCGCTCGGAAAGATAGGCGGCGACATAGCGGTCGATCGTCTCGCGCTCCGCCTCCATCGCGCGGCGCTCGAGCTGCGAGATGAGCTCGCCGGTGACTTCCATCGCTTCCGCTTCGGAATCGCTGAGCCCGCCCTCCCCCAGATTGTAGGCGCGGACCAGCGAACGGTGCACGATGAGGTCGGCGTAGCGGCGGATCGGGCTGGTGAAATGGGCGTAGGAGCCGAGCGCCAGCCCAAAATGGCCGTGATTTTCGGGGCCGTAATAGGCCTGGGTCTGGCTGCGCAGGACCTGCTCCATGATCTGCGGCTTGAAATCGGCCTCGCCGACCCGCTCGAGGATGCGGTTGAAAGTATCCGGGCGGATCACCTGGCCGAGCGCGAACTCGATCTCGAACGTCTTCAGATAATCCTTGAGCGCGACCAGCTTCTCGCGGCTGGGCGGCTCGTGGTCGCGATACATGACCGGCGCCTTCCTCGCCTCGAGCGCCTTGGCGGCGGCGACATTGGCGGCGATCATATAATCCTCGATCAGCTTGTGCGCGTCGAGCCGCTCGCGCGGCGCGACCGAGAGGATGCGGCCCTTCTCGTCGAGCATCACCCGGCGCTCGGGCAGGTCGAGCTCGAGCGGCCCGCGCTTCTCGCGGGCGCGGTAGAGCGCGTTCCAGCAGGCCCAGAGCGGCTTCAGGGTGGTTTCCAGGATTTCCGGGGCAACGGGAGGCAGTGACGGCTCGAGCTCCGGCATCGAGCAGGGGGAGGAGGAGACTTCGACAGGCTCAGATCCGTTCGGGCTGAGCCTGTCGAAGCCCTCTCCTTCTTGGCTACTGCCGGAGGAAGGCAAGGAATGGCCTTCGACAGGCTCAGGCCGAACGGATGGTGCGGGCTCCACCCCTTCCGCCGCATCGATCGCGGCCTGGGCGTCCTCATACGCGATGTTGGCGGCGATGCGGACGCGGGCGCGGGTGAAGCGCCAGCTCTTCAACTGGCCGTCCTTCGACACCTGGAGGTGGCAGACCAAGGCGGCGCGGTCCTCGCCCTCGACCAGCGAGCAGACGTGTGCCGACAAAGTCTCGGGCAGCATCGGCACGACGCGGTCGGGGAAGTAAACGCTGTTGCCGCGCTTCCGCGCTTCCTTGTCGAGCGCCGAGCCGGGGCGGACGTAGAAGCTCACGTCGGCGATGGCGACGATCGCCTTCCAGCCGCCGGCATTGGCGGCATCGTCGTCGGGCGCCGCCCAGACGGCGTCGTCATGGTCGCGCGCGTCGGCCGGGTCGATCGCGACGAAAGGCACGTGCGTGAGGTCCTCGCGCGGGCCGAGGTCCTGGCCCGCCACCCGCTCCGCCTCGGCCAGCACGGCGTCGGGAAAGGCGTGCGGGATGCCGTGCTTGTGGATGGCGATGAGGCTGAAGCTGCGCGGCGCGAACGGATCGCCGAGCACGTCGGAGACGCGGGCGGTGATGCGCGGCGCCCGGCCGGTCTTTTCGGCGAGCACGAGGTCGCCGACCTCGGCCTTGCCGCGATCCGAGATCGGAAGCTCGCGGCGCTCCTTCTTCTCGACCGGGCGCAGCCAGAAATTCTCGCCTTCCTGGTGGACCACGCCGAGGACGAGTTCGCTGCCTTTCAAGAGCTTCTTCATCGGATGGGCGATGTAGCCGTTGCCCTTGGCCTCGGTGCGGGCGAGGATGCGGTCGCCGACGCCGACGGCGGAGCGGCCCTTTTCCATCAGGCGAAGGCGCGGCTCCGGGCCTTCGGCCTCCCAGCGTTCGGGCACCGCCCAGGCGTTGCCGCTGTCGTCGACGTCGACCACGCGCAGCACGGTGACCTTGGGCACGCCGCCCATCTTGTGGAAGGCGCGGCCGGGGGCGCTGTCGATCAGGCCCTCGTCGGCCATGTCGCGGAGCAGGCCCTTCAGGGCGATCTTGTCGTTCCCGGAGAGGCCGAAAGCCTTCGCGATCTCGCGCTTGCCGGCGGGGCCGTCGGAGCCTTCAATGAAGTCGAGAATCTGCTGGCGGCTGGGAAGGGTCCCATCAGTGGATCTTCGTGGCAATTCGATCTCCCGTCCCGCTCATGCTGAGGAGCGGCTGAGCCTGACGAAGTCGCGTCTCGAAGCGCGGCCGGTCCTTCGAGACGGCATTTCGCCAAGCTCAATGCCTCCTCAGGATGAGCGGTTCCCGATCAATGCTACTGACCCGCCGGAGCAGGCGGCGGCGTATAGGGCCGGAAAGCGCCGCCCGGCACGGCCGAGGCGACCGGGCTTTCGTAGCCGTCCCTGGAGATCGAAGAGACGCCGAATACCCAATCGTCGACGCGGATGCTGGGGAGGGTCCAGCGACAAACACGTGACACGCGCGCTCCGTTTGCCGCGTAGACGGTAGTGGACCCGCTAGTGCCACAGTCGAACCGGTTCTCCTCCCCTGATCGCAACGAATGCTGCCACTGATTGGCATCAGTCCGGCGCCAACGAATGATGTACCTCAGAGCACCGGGGACGGTTTGCCACCTAACAATCGTATCGGTGCTCACCGCCCCCTCGACGCGCGGCTCCGGAGGCATCGGCGCGCTCGCGAGGGCGGCCAGCGCGGCGACGTTGAGCCGCACCACCTTCTCCAGAAAGTCGAAATCCATCTTGTCGATGGTGTCGCCATATTCGACGCCCTTCTCGACCCTGATATCCTGGTGCTGGTGGTTGTAATTCTCGACCGCGACCGAGAAGCGGATGGCCGGGTAGCCGGCGTTGAGCATCTCGGTATGGTCGCCGCCGCGGCCGAAGCGGTCGTTGCGCCAGATCTGGCGAACGTCGAGGCCGAGCTTCGCATCGTCGGCGAAGCTGTCGAGCCAGCGCGACAGGTTGCGCGACGGGCTGTCATTCTCGCCGCCGAGGCTGCGCTGGCGGGCGGCGAGATCCTCCCGCCCCTGCCAGCGCGGGCCTTCGGAGAAGACGCGAACGTGGGCCGGATCGCAATGCCCGTCCGAGCCGCAGCTATTGCCGATAATGTCGTTGTTGAGGTTGGCGATCACCTCCCAGCCCTGCGCCCTGGCGTAATCGGCCATGATCTTGCCGCCGTAGAGGCCCTGCTCCTCGCCCGACAGCGCGGCATAGACGATGGTGTTGGGGAATGCGTGGCGCGAGAGCACGCGCGCCGCCTCGATCACGGCGGCGGTGCCGGAGCCGTCGTCATTGGCGCCGGGCGCGTCCTTAGCCGCGTCCATCACGTTCGAGACGCGGCTGTCGATATGGCCGGAGATGATGACCACCCGGTTGGGATGAACCGTGCCGCGCTGGATGGCGAAGACGTTCCTGACCAGGGTCGGATTCGGGATGCGGCGGCCGGTTACGGTTTCAGAGGGCGTCGCGACGGTGAGGCAGCCGCGGCAGGCGCGGGCGTAGCGGCGGAATTCCGCCTCGGTCCAGCGCAAAGAGGCGCCGATGCCGCGCTTGCGGTCGGTCTGCGAGGACAATGTATGACGGGTGCCGAAGCTCACCAGCCGCTCGACGATGGCGCGCAGCCGCTCCTCGCGAACCTCGGCGGCGACGGCCGCGGGAGTCGCGGCCGGGCGAGCGGCGGGAGCGGCGGCGATGAGCAGCGGCACGAGCGCGAGCAGCAAAGATCTGTTTTTCATGGGCCTAGATTGGCCAAGCCGCCCGCCCTTGGCAACAGCGGCCTGATCCCCTCCCCTGTCACCTCACGGACAGGTCGGCGCGGGTGCGGAACGAGTTCAAAAGGCGCGGCGTTGGCGGCCCCTATGACGAGGGTATTGGATCGCGCCGAGGCGGACACGGCAGAGCATAAAGAGCTCGGGCCCGACCTAGCGGTGACCGCCATCGCGATCGTCTCGGCGCTGCTCAATGCCGCCATCTTCCGCCTGATCCGGATCCGCCGCGCCGCTGGCCGGCGGTCCATAAGAGCCAGCGCCGCTCAGGCGGCGGTAACGGTCTGCTCGATGGTGCCGAAGATGGCGTGGCCCTGATCGTCCTCCATCCAGATCCGGACGCTGTCCCCGGCCTTCAGGAACGGCGTCGCCGGCTTGCCGGCGAGGATGGTCTCCACGGTGCGGACTTCGGCGATGCAGCTATAGCCGAGCCCGCCCTCGCCGATCGGCTTGCCGGGGCCGCCGCCCGCGTCACGATTGGAGACGGTGCCCGAGCCGACGATGGTGCCGGCGCCGAGATTGCGGGTCCTGGCGAGGTGCGCGACCAGCGTCCCGAAATCGAAGGTCATGTCCTCGCCGGCGTCGGCGCGGCCGAACGGGGCACCGTTCAGGTCCACCTTGAGCGCCCCGTGAAGCTTGCCCTCCCTCCAGCGCGGCCCGAGCTCGTCCGGGGTCACGAACACCGGCGACAGCGCCGAGGCGGGCTTGGACTGGAGGAAGCCGAAGCCTTTGGCGAGCTCGGCCGGGATGAGGTTGCGTAAGGACACGTCGTTGACCAGGCCGACCAGCAATATGTGCTCCAGCGCCTGCTCGCGCGTCACGCCGCGGGGGACGTCGCCGGTGACCACGACCACTTCCGCCTCGAGGTCGCAGCCCCAGGCTTCGTCGGCGAGCGGGATCGGATCGCGCGGGGCCAGCATCTCGTCGGACGCGCCCTGGTACATCAGCGGGTCGGTCCAGAAGCTTTCCGGCATCTCCGCCCCCCGCGCCTGCCGGACGAGTTGGACATGGTTCACATAGGCCGAGCCGTCCGCCCATTGATAGGCGCGCGGCAACGGCGCCGCGGCGGCGCGCTCGTGGAAGCGCATCATCGGGATCGCTTCGTGCGCGAGGTCGGTGGCGAGCAGCTCGAGCTGCGGCCCCACCCTCGCCCAATCGTCGAGCGCGGCCTGCAGCGTCGGCGCGATGTGAGTCGCTTCCGCGCACCAGGCGAGGTCCCGGCTCACCACCACCAGCCGGCCGTCGCGGCCCCCTTTAAGCGAACCAAGCTTCATTCTTCCTCCTACTCCTCCCCGGGACGGGAGGAATTTGGGGCTCTCTGGCATTCCGCCGGAAGCTTGGCTAGTGCCCTCCCCAATCCAAGTCTCACGAGTCCAAGGACATCCCATGCGGAACATCGATCATTTCATCGGCGGCGGCGCCTATGCGTCTCGCGAGCGGCAGGACAGCGGCCGCTCGGGCGACATATTCGACCCGAATAATGGCGGCATCCAGGCCCGGGTCCGGCTCGGCACCGCTGACGATCTCGCCAAGGCGGTCGACAATGCCCGCAACGCCTTTCCCACCTGGGCCGCCACCAACCCGCAGCGCCGCGCCCGGGTGATGTTCAACTTCAAGACGCTGGTCGAAGCGAACATGGACGCGCTCGCCCATTTGCTCTCGTCCGAGCATGGCAAGGTGATCGCCGACGCCAAGGGCGACGTGCAGCGCGGGCTCGAGGTAATCGAATTCGCCTGCGGCATCCCACACGCGCTGAAGGGCGAATATACGCAGGGCGCCGGGCCGGGGATCGACGTCTATTCGATGCGCCAGCCGCTCGGCATCGTCGCCGGCATCACCCCGTTCAACTTTCCGGCGATGATCCCGATGTGGATGTTCGGCGTGGCGATCGCGGTCGGCAACGCCTTCATCCTGAAGCCCTCAGAGCGCGACCCGTCGGTGCCGGTGCGGCTCGCCGAACTGATGAAGGAGGCGGGGCTGCCCGACGGCATCCTCCAGGTGGTGCACGGCGACAAGGAGATGGTCGACGCCATCCTCGACCATGAGGACGTCAAGGCGATCAGCTTCGTCGGATCGTCCGACATCGCCCATTATATCTACAGCCGCGGCACTGCCAACGGCAAGCGCGTGCAGGCGTTCGGCGGCGCCAAGAACCATGGCATCGTCATGCCCGACGCCGACCTCGACATGGTGGTGAACGACCTGGCCGGCGCCGCCTTCGGATCGGCCGGCGAGCGCTGCATGGCGCTCCCCGTCGTGGTGCCGGTCGGCGACAAGACCGCGGACAATCTCCGCGAGAAGCTGGTGCCGGCAATCGAGGCGCTGCGGGTGGGAGTCTCGACTGATGCGGAGGCGCATTACGGCCCGGTGGTCAACGCCGCCCACAAGCAGCGCATCGAAAATTACATCCAGATGTGCGCCGACGAGGGCGGCGAGCTGGTGGTGGACGGCCGCGGCTTCAGCCTGCAGGGGCACGAGGAGGGCTTCTTCATTGGCCCCACCTTCTTCGACCATGTGAAGCCCAATTTCCGCTCCTATCAGGAGGAGATTTTCGGCCCCGTCCTGCAGATGGTCCGCGCCGACAGCTTCGAGGAGGCGGTCCGGCTCCCTTCCGAGCACCAGTACGGCAACGGCGTCGCCATCTTCACCCGCAACGGCCATGCGGCGCGCGAGTTCGCGGCCCGGGTCAACGTCGGCATGGTCGGCATCAACGTGCCGATCCCGGTGCCGGTCGCCTACCACACGTTCGGCGGCTGGAAGCGCTCGGGCTTCGGCGACATCAACCAGCATGGCATGGAGGGCGTCCGCTTCTGGACCAAGACCAAGACCATCACCCAGCGCTGGCCGGACGGCTCCGTCACCGGCGAGAATGCGTTCGTCATCCCGACGATGGGCTAAAGGAGGGACCATGAAGCTCTATTACGCCCCCGGCGCCTGCTCGCAGGCCCCGCACATCCTGCTCCGCGAGGCCGGGCTCGACTTCGATCCGGTCCAGGTCGACCTGCGCGCCAAACGGCTCGCCGACGGCGGCGATTATCTGGCCATCAACCCGAAGGGAGCGGTGCCCGCGCTCGGCTTCGACGACGGCGCCGTGCTCACCGAGAATGCGGCGATCCTGCAATATATCGGCGACCAGGCGCCCGATACTGGCCTCCTCCCCCGCGTCGGCGAGTTCGAGCGCTATCGGGCGCTCGAATGGCTGAACTATATCGCGACCGAGCTTCACAAGGGCTTCGCGCCGCTCTGGAACCCGGCTTCCACGCCTGAAGCCAAGGACGCGACCCGGGACCTGCTCGCCAAGAAGTTCGACTATGTCCAGGCGCGGCTGGGCGACAACCCGTTCCTGCTCGGCGAACATTTCACCGCCCCCGACGCCTATCTGTTCGTGGTCCTCAACTGGACGCGGGTCCACGCCATCCCGCTGTCGCGCTGGCCCGGCCTTGCCGACTATGCGCGCCGCATCGCCCATCGCCCCGCCGTCCAGGCGGCGCTGCGCGCGGAAGGGCTGGTGAACTGAGCCGATGACCCAGTTCGACCTCAATGACGAACAGCGCCAGATCCAGGATTTGGCACGCCAGTTCACCGCCGACGCCATCACGCCGCATGCGGCCGAATGGGACGAGAAGCACATCTTCCCGCGCGACACGATCCGCGCCGCGGCCGAGCTCGGCTTCGGATCGATCTACGTGTCCGAGGAGAGCGGCGGGATCGGCCTGGGGCGGCTCGAGGCGGCCCTGATCATGGAGGCGATGGCTTATGGCGATCCCTCCACCTCGGCCTTCATCTCGATCCACAATATGGCCAGCTGGATGATCGACCGCTTCGGATCGCCCACCGTGAAGCAGAAATATCTGCCCTCGATGGTGACGATGGAGCGGATGGGCTCCTATTGCCTGACCGAGCCGGGCTCGGGCTCCGACGCGGCGGCGCTGAAGACCCGGGCGGTGAAGGACGGCGATTCCTACGTCGTCTCCGGCTCCAAGGCGTTCATCTCCGGCGCCGGCGAGAACGAAATTTACGTGACCATGGCCCGAACCGGTGCCGAGGGGCCGAAGGGGATCAGCGCGCTGGTCATCGAAAAGGACATGCCGGGCGTCAGCTTCGGCGCGCAGGAGCGCAAGCTCGGCTGGCATTCGCAGCCGACCGCGCAGGTCAATTTCGACGAGGTGCGGGTGCCGGCGGAAAATCTGGTCGGGTCCGAGGGCCAGGGCTTTCGGATCGCGATGATGGGGCTCGACGGCGGGCGGCTCAACATCGGCGCCTGCTCGCTCGGCGGCGCCCAGCGTTGCCTCGACGAATCGGTGAGCTACACCAAGGAACGCAAGCAGTTCGGCCAGCCGATCGCCGACTTCCAGGCGACCCAGTTCACGCTCGCCGACATGGAGACCGAGCTGCAGGCGGCGCGGATGCTGCTTTACGCGGCGGCGGTGAAGGTTACCGAGAACGCGCCCGACAAGTCCAAATTCGCGGCGATGGCGAAGCGACTCGCGACCGACACCGGCTCGTCGGTGGTCGACCGCGCGCTCCAGCTCCACGGCGGCTACGGCTATCTGATGGACTATCCGATCGAGCGCTTCTGGCGCGACCTTCGCGTCCATTCGATCCTCGAGGGCACCAACCAGATCATGCGGGTGATCATCGGCCGGGACATGCTGCGGCAGTGACCTCCGACGTGCTGACGTTCGTCGAGGGCAGGATCGGCCGCATTCGCTTGAACCGCCCGAAGGCGATCCATGCCCTGACGCGCGAGATGTGCGTGGCGATGACGGCGGCTTTGCTGGAATGGCGCGAGGCGCGGGCGGCGAAGGCGGTGCTGATCGATCATGCCGAAGGCCGCGGCTTCTGCGCCGGCGGCGACGTCCGGATGCTGGCCGAGAGCGGCGCGGCCGACGGGGCGGAGGCGCGCGCCTTCTTTTTCGACGAATATCGGCTGAACCACCAGCTCTTCACCTACCAGCTCCCAACCATCGCCTTCATGGACGGCATCACCATGGGCGGCGGCGTCGGCATCTCGCAGCCCTGCCGCTACCGGGTCGCGACCGAGAATACCCGGTTTGCCATGCCCGAGACGACCATCGGCCTGTTCCCCGACGTCGGCGGCGGCTGGTACCTGCCGCGGCTGCCGGGCCGCATCGGCCAGTATCTCGCACTCACCGGCGCGCGGCTCGACGGAGCGGAATGCCGAGCGCTCGGCCTTGCCACCCATTATGTGCCGTCGGCGGCGCTGGACGCGGTCAAGGCCCGGATCGGCGAGCAGCCGGAGGGGGTCGAGGCGATACTCGATCAGGCCGCGGTGCCGACGCCGGAGCCCCGCATTGTTGCGGACGCCGAGCGGATCGACCGGCTGTTCGTGGCCGACCGGTTCGAGGATTTGCTGGCGGCGCTCGAGGAGGACGGCTCCGACTGGGCGGGGAAGACGCTCGCCCTGCTCCGCACCAAGAGCCCCCAGGCCTGCAAGGTGTCGCTGCGGCTGCTCGCCGACGGCGCGCGGATGCACGATTTCGCCGACGAGATGCGGCAGGAATATGCGGTCGCTTCGCGGGTCGTGCAGCGCCACGATTTCGTCGAGGGCGTGCGCTCGCTGCTGGTCGACAAGGACAACCAGCCGCGCTGGCAGCCGGAAACGCCGGACGCGGTGACCGACCATGCGATCGACACCATCTTCGCGCCCATGCCCGACGGCGAGGAGTGGACGCCGTTGGGGGTCTAGTAACAGGAAACGAGGTTCCGGCCTCCGCCGGGACGACGAGAGGTGGCTATGACGTACGAGAACATCCTGGTCGAACAACGCGGCGCGGTGACTTTGATCACGCTGAACCGGCCGAAGGCGCTGAATGCGCTCAACAGCGGCGTGCTGCGCGAGCTGATCCATGCCTTCGCCGCTTATGATGCCGACGATGGCCAGCGCTGCGCGGTGCTGACCGGGAACGAGCGCGCCTTCGCGGCCGGCGCCGACATCAAGGAGATGGCCGACCAGGGCTTCGCCAGCATGTACGGCTCCAACTTCTTCCAGGGCTGGGAGAAGGTGACGGCGACGCGCAAGCCCTGGATCGCGGCGGTCGCCGGCTATGCGCTCGGCGGCGGCTGCGAAGTGGCGATGATGGCGGACTTCATCATCGCCGCCGACACCGCCCAGTTCGGCCAGCCCGAGATCAAGCTCGGCGTGACGCCGGGCATGGGCGGGTCGCAGCGCCTGACCTGGGCGGTCGGCAAGGCCAAGGCGATGGAAATGTGCCTCACCGGCCGCAACATGGGCGCCGAGGAAGCGGAGCGGGCGGGCCTTGTCGCGAAAGTAGTGCCGGCCGCGGACCTCCTGGACGAGGCGCTGAAGACGGCCGGGACCATCGCCGGCATGGCCCCGCTCGCCGCGATGGCGACCAAGGAGCAGGTCAATGCTGCCTTCGAAATGAGCCTGGCGCAGGGTATCGTGTTCGAGCGGCGGCTGTTCCACGGCCTGTTCGGCACCGAGGACCAGAAGGAAGGCATGGCCGCCTTCGTCGCGAAGCGTAAGGGGGAGTGGACGGGACGGTAAGGTGTCGTCATCCCAGCGAAACTGATCGTCATCCCAGCGAAAGCTGGGATCTCCCTTCCCCTTCCCCCTTGAAGAAAAGTGAGATTCCAGCTTTCGCTGGAATGACGGGAGCTTCGCCGGATTGACGCCCCTCCACGCGCTGAAGGAATCGCAATGGCACGTATCGCATTTATCGGGCTCGGCAATATGGGCGGCGGGATGGCCGCGAACCTTGCCAAAGCGGGGCACGAGGTCCGGGCCTACGACCTCTCGCCCGACGCGCTCGACAAGGCGAAGCGGAGCGGCTGCCTGCCGCTGGGATCCGCCACCGAGGCGGTGCGCGGCGTCGAGGCGGTCGTCACCATGCTGCCGGCCGGCAAGCATGTCCGCGAGGTCTATGAAAGCAGCGTGCTCGGCAATGCGCCCCCCAACGCGATCCTGATCGATTGCTCGACCATCGACGTCACGACCGCGCGCGAGGAGATCGCCCGCGCCGAACGCGAGGGCTATCGGATGGTCGACGCGCCCGTGTCGGGCGGGATCGCCGCGGCCGATGCGGGCACGCTCACCTTCATGGTCGGCGGCACGAGCGAAGCATTCGAGCAGGCGCAGCCCTTGCTGGAGCTGATGGGCAAGGCGGTGATCCACGCTGGCGGCCCCGGCTCGGGTCAGGCCGCCAAGATCTGCAACAACATGCTGCTCGGCGCCTCGATGATCGCGACCTGCGAGACCTTCGTGCTGGCCGAAAAGCTTGGCCTCGACCCGCAGACCTTCTTCGAGATTTCCAGCCAGGCCTCTGGGCAATGCTGGTCGATGACCAGCTATTGCCCGGTCCCCGGAGTGGGCCCGCAAACCCCCGCAGACCGCAATTATGACGGCGGGTTCGCGGCGGCCCTGATGCTCAAGGATTTACGGCTGGCGATGGAGGCGGCGCAGAGCGTCGACGCCTATACGCCGATGGGATCGCACGCCGAGGAGCTCTACACCCGCTTTGCCGAGAAGCTCGGCGGATCGGGCAAGGATTTTTCCGGGATCATCAAGATGATCGACGACAGCTGGCAGTCGCCCGAAGGCGCTCCGCCCTCCCCGCCGCCCGGGGTGCGCTTTCCGAGATAGAGCGCTCCGGTCAGGAAGCCCGGCGGTAGCGGCGATGACCGCCGGCCTGCCTGCGGTCGTCATTGCCGCGGAAGCGGGCTTCGGGGGCCGCGGGGGCTAGAATCGAGGCGGGTTCAGTCGCGGTGAGCTCCTCCGCGGCGTGGCGGAAGGGACCTGAGCGGCGGCGCAGGTCCGCGACGCAGCGGGCGGCGGTGGCGCCGTCCCACAGGAACGGTCGGCGCAGCGTGTCGCGCGGCGCAGCCAGCGCCCGGCTGAGCGCAAGCGCGAGCGTCTCGGCGCGGACGAGGCGGTTGGTGCCCTGCTCGATGGTGATCGGCCGCTCCGTATTCTCGCGCAGCGTCAAGCAAGGAATACCGAGATAGGTCGTCTCCTCCTGCACCCCCCCGCTGTCGGTGATCACGGCCGCG
>DASVRK010000136.1:0-12750 GCA_036388655.1 Allosphingosinicella sp.
AATACGGGCCAGTTCGAGCGCACCCTTATCGTCGCCGACAAGGGCAGCTACGTCTCCTACCTCGAAGGCTGCACCGCGCCGATGCGCGACGAGAACCAGCTCCACGCCGCAGTGGTCGAGCTGATCGCGCTCGACGATGCCGAGATCAAATATTCGACCGTCCAGAACTGGTATCCGGGCGACGCCGAAGGGCGGGGCGGCATCTACAATTTCGTCACCAAGCGCGCGATGTGCGCCGGCGACCGCTCGAAGGTAAGCTGGACCCAGGTCGAGACCGGCTCCGCCATCACTTGGAAATACCCCTCCTGCATCCTGAAGGGCGAGGGTAGCGTCGGCGAATTCTATTCGGTCGCGCTCACCAACAACATGCAGCAGGCCGACACCGGCACCAAGATGGTCCACATCGGCAAGAACAGCCGCTCGACCATCGTCTCCAAGGGCATCAGCGCCGGCCGCTCCAACAATACCTATCGCGGGCTCGTCCGCGTCAATGCGGGGGCGGAGAACGTCCGCAACTTCACCCAGTGCGACAGCCTCCTGCTCGGCGACCAGTGCGGCGCCCACACCGTCCCCTATATCGAGGTAAAGAACCCCACCGCCACCATCGAGCATGAGGCCACCACCTCCAAGATCAGCGACGACCAGATGTTCTACGCCCGCCAGCGCGGATTGAACGCCGAAGACGCCGTCGCCCTCATCGTCAACGGCTTCGCCAAGGAGGTGCTGCAGCAACTCCCGATGGAGTTCGCGGTGGAAGCGCAGAAGCTGCTGGGCATCAGCCTCGAGGGAAGCGTGGGATGAGTCGGGACAGGCTTGATCCGGCACAGCTCGAAGCAGCGCACAAACACTCGATCTTCCATCGTAAGGAGGTCGAAGCAAGCGAAACCTTTGGCTGCTTTCACTGTAAGAAATCTGGCGCCGTGGCTGAAATCGCTGAATGGACCGATGACGGCGACACGGCGATCTGCCCTAAGTGCGGCATAGACTCCGTTGTCGGGTCTGCCTCCGGATTTCCTGTTACAAACAGCCTTTTCCTTGGGGCTATGAAGAGACGTTGGTTCTGACATGCTGCGAATCGAAAACCTCCACGCCGAGATCGACGGCAAGCAGATCCTCAACGGCCTCACGCTCAGCGTCGGCGCCGGCGAGGTGCATGCGATCATGGGGCCAAACGGCGCCGGCAAGTCGACGCTCGGCTACGTGCTCGGCGGGCGGCCCGGCTATGAGGTGACCGAGGGCTCGGTCACCTTGGACGGGCGCGACCTGCTCGACATGGAGCCGGACGAGCGCGCCGCCGCTGGCCTGTTCCTCGGCTTCCAGTATCCGGTCGAGATTCCCGGCGTGTCCAACGTTCAGTTTCTGCGCACCGCCCTCAACGCCCAGCGCCGCGCGCGCGGCGAGGCGGAGGCCTCGGCGGGTGATTTTCTGCGGCTGGCCAAGGAGCAGGGCGCGGCGCTCGACGTCTCGATGGACATGCTGAAGCGCAACGTGAATGTCGGCTTTTCGGGCGGCGAGAAGAAGCGCAACGAGATGGTCCAGATGGGCATCATCGCCCCGCGCCTCGCCGTCCTCGACGAGACCGACTCGGGCCTCGACATCGACGCGCTGCGCATCGTCGGCGAGGGCATCAACCGGATCATGCGCGCGCCCGACAAGGCGGTGCTCCTCATCACCCATTATCAGCGCCTGCTCGACCTCGTCGAGCCGGACTTCGTCCACGTGCTGGCGGAAGGCCTGATCGTGCGGTCGGGCGGCCCCGAGCTCGCCCATCTGCTCGAGCGCGAAGGCTATGGAGCGATCGCGGCGTGACCGGAACCGGCCCCCTTCCACGTCACGGGCATTACGGAATGCCCCACGCAGGTGGCGCACCCGCGCGCGCGCGCGCGATACACACTGACTTTCCAGACCTTCGTCCGATTCCGGACAGCCGTCGCGTTCTCGGGAGCCCGGCGACATGAACGTTCTCCACCTCCCTTCGAATCGCACCGAGGCTTGGCGCTGGAGCGATTTGTCGGCGCTGCCGGAGATCGCCGCGCGCCAGCCAGCTGGCACCGTGCCCGAGGCGCTGCCCTGGATCGCCTGCGCCAACGAGGGCCCGCGTCTGCTGTTCGTCGACGGCCGCCTCGCCGCCGAGCGGAGCAACCTCGGCACCATCGAAATCGGCGCGATCGAGCCCGAGCCGCGCGACCATGCGCTGGCCCGCCAGGTCGGCCGCGAAGGCTGGAAGCTGAAGCTCGGCCGCGACCATGCGCCGCAGGGGCTGGTGCAGATCGTCCACGTCTCTACCGGCGCCGCCGATCACCTCCCCGCCGAGGTCGAGCTCGACGTCGATGCGCAGGCGAGCATCGTCGAGACCTTCATCGGCCACGGCTGGACCAACCGCTTGAGCCATTTCCGCCTGTTCAAGGGCGCGCGGCTGATGCTGGCGCGGCGGCTGATGAGCGATGCGGGCCCTTCGGCTTCGCTCAGGACAAGCTTCATCAGCCTCACCGACCGCGCGGTAGTCGGCGAGGGCGCCAGCTTCATCCTCACCACGCTCGCGGCCGGCGGCGCCGACACCCGGCTCGACGGCGAGGTCCGGATCGCCGGCGAGGCCGGCTTCGCCGAAGTCGGCGGCGCCCTGCTGGCGCGC
Organism: Allosphingosinicella sp.; assembly: GCA_036388655.1. Taxonomy (GTDB): domain Bacteria; phylum Pseudomonadota; class Alphaproteobacteria; order Sphingomonadales; family Sphingomonadaceae; genus Allosphingosinicella. The sequence continues at coordinate 2,633 of DASVRK010000136.1, forward strand.
GGACGGGGACGCCATGACGCCAATCTGGTCGTCCGCCACGAGGCGGTCGGCGGGGTCAGCCGGCAGGTGTGGCGCTCGGTCGCGGACGACCGCGCGACCTGCTCGGTGGCGGCGCGCGTCGAAGTCGCCCGGGCGGCGCAGAAGACCGACGGAGAGCAGTCGCTCAAAGGCCTGCTGCTGGACCGCGGCGCCACCATCAACGCCAAGCCCGAGCTCGAAATCTTCGCCGACGACGTCAAATGCGCCCACGGCGCCACCGTCGGCGAATTGAACCGCGACGCGCTCTTCTACCTCGCCAGCCGCGGCGTTCCCCCGCAGGAAGCGAAAGCGCTCCTCACCCAGGCCTTCGTCGCCGACGCCATCGACCGCACCGGCGAGCCAGCCGTGCGCGACGCCTTCCACGCCGATGCCCTGGCGTGGCTGGGAGGAACTCGATGAGCACGGACGCCCTTAATACCCCCTCTCCCCAGCGGGGAGAGGGCTGGGGTGAGGGGGAGCGAGCGCAGCGAGCGTCCGACCCCCGAGCCTTGCCTCCGACTCAGAGCCCCCTCACCCAACCCTCTCCCCGCCGGGGAGAGGGCTCAAATACCCGACCCCTCGACCTGGTCTCCGATTTCCCCGCCATCCCCTCCGGCTGGGCCTATCTCGACACCGCCGCCACCGCCCAGAAGCCGCGGCCGGTGATCGACGCGATCGCGCGCGGCTATGCCGAGACCTATGCCACCGTCCATCGCGGCGTCTATCAGCGCTCGGCCGAGATGACGCTCGCCTTCGAAGCCGCCCGGCACGGCACGGCGGCGTTCATCGGTGCGCCTGTGCCGGAGGAAGTGATCTTCGTGCGCGGCGCGACCGAAGGCATCAACCTGGTCGCGCAAAGCTGGGGCGGCACCTTCCTGAAGCCCGGCGACCGCATCATGCTGTCGATGCTCGAACATCATTCCAACATCGTCCCCTGGCAGCTCGTCGCCGAGCGCACCGGCGCCGAGATCGACGTCGCGCCGCTGACCGCGGACGGCTGCATCGATCTCGACGCGATGGCGGCGATGCTGACCGAGCGGCACAAAATGGTGGCGCTGGCCCATGTCTCCAACGTGCTCGGCTCGGTGCTCGACGCCCGCCGCGCGGCCGATCTGGCGCACGATGTCGGCGCCCTGCTCCTGCTCGACGGCTGTCAGGCCGTGCCGCGCATGCCGGTCGACGTTGCCGCATTGGGCTGCGACTTCTACGTCTTCTCCGCCCACAAGCTTTACGGGCCGACCGGGATCGGCGTGCTGTGGGGCAGAGGCGATCTGCTCGACGCGATGCCGCCCTGGCAGGGCGGCGGCGCAATGATCGACAAGGTGAGCTTCGAAGGCACCACTTTCCTTCCCCCGCCCTCTCGCTTCGAGGCGGGGACGCCGCACGTCGTCGGCGTGCTCGGCCTCCACGCCGCGATCGATTATGTGCGAGCCATCGGCCTCGATGCGATCGCCGCGCACGAGGCCGCGCTGGTGCGCGCGACCCGCGACGCGCTGTCGGCGATCAACAGCCTGCGCCTGTTCGGCCCCGACGACAGCGCCGGCATCGTCAGCTTCGCCGTCGAGGGGGTGCACCCGCACGACGTCGGCACCATATTGGACGAGAGCCGGGTCGCGATCCGGGCCGGGCATCATTGCGCCCAGCCGCTGATGGCGCATCTCGGCGTGGACGCCACCGCCCGGGCGAGCTTCGGCGTCTACAATGATAGACAGGATGTCGAGGCCCTGGTGCGGGGCATCGAGCGAGTGACGAGAATCTTCGGATGAACGAGGAACGCAAGATCGAGATCGAGGAAGTGAGCGAGGCGCCAAAGCCTCCCAAGGCGCGCGTCGCTCCTCCGGGGGCCACGGAGGGCGACCGGGCGGAGGCTGGCGGAGGCGGCTCGCCGCTCTCGCAGGCGTTCGAGCGCAAGAAGGACTATCTCGCCGGCTTCCTCGCCCACAAGCCCGAGGAGGCGGCTCCCGTCGAGCCTGGCGGCAACCTCTACGAGGCCGTGATCGAGGCGCTGAAGGAGATTTACGACCCGGAGATCCCGGTCAACATCTACGATCTCGGCCTGATCTACGACGTCGAGATCACGCCCGAACACCACGCCATGGTCAAGATGACGCTGACGACGCCGCACTGCCCGGTCGCCGAATCGATGCCCGGCGAAGTCGAGCTCCGCGTCGGCTCCGTCCCCGGCATCGGCCATGCCGAAGTCGAACTGGTCTGGGATCCGCCCTGGGACCCGCAGAAGATGACCGACGAGGCCAAGCTCGAACTGGGCATGCTGTGATGGGCTTGACACTAGGCCGTTCGTCCCGAGCGCAGTCGAGGGACCCTGCCGAGCGAAGCCGAGGCTTAGCTTCTCGCCTAGGCTCGAAGGGGTGTCTCGACTTCGCTCGACACGAACGGGAAGGTTTCATCAGATGAGCACCACCACCCGCGCCCGCCCTGCGGCGCTGAACCTCACGCCCGCAGCCGAGGCCCGGATCGCCGCGCTCATGGCCCGTGCGCCGGAAGGGGCGATCGGCGTCAAGCTCTCCACCCCGCGCCGCGGCTGCTCCGGCCTCGCTTATTCGGTCGACTATGTCACCGAGGAGAAGCCGTTCGACGAGAAGATCGAGACTCCGGGCGGCATCTTCTATGTCGACGGCGCCTCGATCCTCTACCTGATCGGCAGCCGCATGGACTGGAAAGAGGACGATTTCGCTGCCGGCTTCGTGTTCGACAATCCCAACGCCAAGGGCGCCTGCGGCTGCGGCGAGAGCTTCACCGTCTGACGCCCCGCCTGGCCGGCTGAGCCAGTCCGATCCGGATTGCGACCAGCCGAGGGCAGGCCTCAGCAACTAAAAGGAATCAGCGGGGTTTCTTCTTCAACAAAGGTCGGGCGGCGGGCTGTTGGAGAGCCATTATGTTGAAGCCCTTGCTTGCGTGCATGCTGCTGGCGGCCCCGGCCGCCATTTCCGCCGCCCAGACCCCCGCGGTTCAGGCCCCGACAGCGCCCCAGGCCGCGCCGGGTGAGTGGACCGTCTCCGGCAGCGCGCAAGGCTGCATCCTCTACGGTTCGTCGGCGCAAGGGACGGTGGTGTCGATCCTCGCCGGCCCGGGGCAGGACGCGCTCATCTTCCTCGTCCAAAACCGGCAATGGTCGTCGCTCCAGGACGGCAGCAAGCATGCGGTGGCGGTGGCGTTCGACGGGCGCAACGAGTGGAATTTCGAAGCGGTCGCCAAAACCGAGCTCGACAGCGACGGGCCGGGCCTGCTGTTCGCGGTCAAGCCCGGCGAAAAGGAGGGCGTCAACTTCATCACCCAGTTCGCCGCCGCCAACGGCATGCGCATCGACCGCGACGGCCAGCAGCTGGCGAGCCTCCCGGTGGGTGACGGCAACACGGCCATGGCCGCGCTCGCCCAGTGCATGGGCAAGATGTATTCGGGCGCGTCCGAAGCCGCGGGCGAGGAATCGACCCCGGTCTTCCAGACAAGCTCGGAAAAACCGGTCAGCCTTTAGACTCCCCTGCGCCGGCGTGCGTGAGCCACGCGCGCCGGCCGCTTCCAATGTCAGTTCTCCTGCGGAACGACCCTTGCGTCAGCGAGTTTTATCAGGCGTATATCGTGCGCCCGCAGGAGGCTCGCGGGCGGCGGTTGGGCGTGGCGTCGCGTGGAGAAGGGCTTGTTAACCATTCCGATCCAGACTGAGCCTTCCCGCCGGAGCGGCCGGCGGCGGCGCCGTTGAGCGCGAGGGACGGGAGGCCAGGGACATGACGAGCAACGACTTCATCCGGCAGCTCCAGGGCTACGGGCTCACCACCGCCGAGATCAGCTATTACATGCCCGACCACCCCAAGCTCATCCAATTGTTCGTCTGGCAGACCTATGACGTGGCGCCCACCTTTCCCGTGCTCCACGGCTTCCTCGACCATTGGCGCCGCGAGATCGAAGCGGCGCTCCATTCGGTGCGGGTGGCGCACCAGCATCTGATCCGCCCCGCCGAATGGCGCGCCGTCGACGGGGTGATCTCCATCCACTGAGTTCCCAGTGATCTGTTCCCCGGCCGAAAGCCGGGGTCCAGGACGAACTCCCAACTGGGCCCCGGCCTTCGCCGGGGAACGCGATCCAGCCCGACCCCGGCTTCCGCCGCGGCACAGGCGCGACTAAGGGACGGCGATGCAACCCGCCCTCGCCCATATCGACGCCTGGATCTTCGACCTCGACAATTGCCTCTACCCGGCCTCGACCGACCTGTTCGCGCTGATCGACGTGCGCATGGGCGAGTATATCGCCAGGCTGCTCGGCGTCGACGCGGCCGAGGCGCGGCGGGTGCAGAAACTCTATTTTCACGAACATGGCACCACGCTGGCCGGGCTGATGGCGGCGCACGGCGTCGATCCGCACGAGTTCCTCGATTATGTCCACGACATCGACCTTGCCCGCCTCGCCGCCGACCCCGCCTTGGTGGCGGCGCTCGACCGGCTGCCGGGCCGCAAGTTCGTCTTCACCAATGGCGACGAGGCCTATGCCGGCCGCGTCCTCGCCCGGCTCGGCCTCGCCGACGCGTTCGACGGCCTGCACGATATCCACGCCATGGACTATCTGCCGAAGCCGAACCCGGCTTCCTATGCAGCCTTGTGCGAGCGGCACGGCATCGCGCCCGAGCGCGCGCTGTTCGCCGAGGACATGGCGCGCAACCTCGCGCCGGCCAAGGCGCTGGGGATGACGACGGTCTGGGTCGACAACGGCTCCGAGCGCGGCAGCCACGGCGCCGACCAAAGCTTTATCGACTATCGCGTCGCCGATATCGGCGACTGGCTGACCGAAATCACGGGGGACGAAGCATGACCGAGGAACTGCAGCATGTGATCGAGGACGCCTGGCTGCGGCGGGAATCGCTCGATCCCTCGACCTCGGGGCCGGTGCGGCAGGCGGTGGTCGCCGCCATCGCCGCGCTCGACGCGGGCCGGGTGCGGGTGGCCGAGAAAGCCGAGGGCGGCTGGCAGGTCAATCAGTGGCTCAAGAAGGCGGTGCTGCTGAGCTTCCGCCTCAATCCCATGGAAGCGATTGCCGGAGGCCCGGGCGGCGCGCCCTGGTGGGACAAGGTCCCCTCCAAGTTCAGCGGCTGGGACGCGGCCCAGTTCGAGCAGGCCGGATTCCGCGCGGTGCCGGGCGCGATCGTCCGCCGCGGCGCCTTCATTGGCCGCGGCGCGGTGCTGATGCCGAGCTTTGTCAATATCGGCGCCCATGTCGGCGAGGGGACGATGGTCGATACCTGGGCGACCGTCGGCAGCTGCGCGCAGATCGGCCGCAACGTCCACATATCGGGCGGCGCCGGCATTGGCGGCGTGCTCGAGCCGCTGCAGGCCGGCCCGGTGGTGATCGAAGACGGCGCCTTCATCGGCGCCCGCTCGGAAGTCGCCGAAGGCGTGATCGTCGAGGAAGGCGCGGTGCTGTCGATGGGCGTGTTCCTCGGCGCCTCGACCAAGATCGTCGACCGGATGACCGGCCAGGTCTTCATGGGCCGCGTCCCGGCTTATTCGGTGGTGGTGCCCGGCTCGCTGCCGCCCAAGTCCGGCGACGGACCGGCGCTCGCCTGCGCGGTGATCGTGAAGCGGGTCGACGCGCAGACGCGGTCCAAGACCAGCATCAACGAGCTGCTGAGGGACTGAGGAAGGGTTTGCGGGATCACTCTACCCGCTCATCCTGAGGAGGGACTGAGCCTTGGCGAAGGCCCGTCTCGAAGGACCTGGTGCGTCCTTCGAGATGCCGCTTCGCCAAGCTCAGCGGCTCCTCAGGATGAGCGGAGTGCCCCCCGCGCTACTCGACCCCCGCCTCCCTCAGCAACCCGGCCGCGCGCGCGCCGGTCCAATCCTCGATCCCCGTCATCCGCCACACCTCGCGGCCCTCGGCGTCATACAGGATGGTGGTCGGAAGCGTCAGCACCTTGAGTTCGCCCATCAGCGCCATTTCCGTATCGAGATAGGGTTCGAGCGCCTCGAACTTGCGCGCCGCGAAGAAGGCGTCGACCTTCTTGGCGCCCTCAATATCCTGGCTGACGGCGAGCACTTCGAGATTGCCGCCCTTCGCTGCGAGCGCGTCCAGCGTCGGCAGTTCGACGATGCACGGCGCGCACCAGGTCGCCCAGAAATTGACCAGCAGCGGCTTTCCGCGAAAGTGGGCGAGGGTGACCGGCTCGCCCGCCGGATCCTCGAAGCTCGCCTCCGGCGCGCGCGTGCCGGCCTTGGAGCGGTCGACTTTGCCCCGCGGCAGGTCGAGGTCGGCGGCTACGACCGGCGCCGGGTCCGACGCGGCCGGCTGGCGTTCGCAGGCGGCGAGGGGGAGGAGGAGGGGCAATGCCAGGAGCAGTCGCACGGCCGGCTGGGTAGAGGCCGGCGGCGGCGGCGACAAGGAGGCTTCGCATTTCGCCGCCACGCCGGTAGAAGCGGCCGATGATCAGGATCGCGACCCTCGCCGCCTCGCTCCTGCTCGCGGCGGGATGCGGCGGGCGCGAGCCGCTGCGGCCCGCCCCCGGCCAGAGCATGCCGGTCGCGCCCGCCATGGCGGCGGCGGCGCCGACCACCGCGGATCTGCTCACGCCGCCGCCGATCGCGCGGCCGCAGCGCGTCGACGAGCTGCTGCGCCGCTCGGAGGAACGCGAGGACGACCGCTTCGACCTGCCGCCGCAATAGCCGCAAAATTACCGGAGAGACCATGAAACCCGTCCGCAAGGCCGTCTTCCCCGTTGCCGGTCTCGGCACCCGCTTCCTGCCGGCGACCAAGGCCTTCGCCAAGGAGATGCTGCCGATCGTCGACCGGCCGCTCATCCAATATGCGGTCGACGAGGCGCGCGAGGCCGGCATCGAGCAGCTGATCTTCGTCACCGGCCGCGGCAAGGGCGCGCTCGAGGACTATTTCGACATCGCCTACGAGCTCGAGGCGACCATGCTCGCGCGCGGCAAGTCGCTCGACGCGCTGGCGCCGACGCGGCTGCCGGCGGGCGCGCTCGCCTCGGTGCGTCAGCAGGAGCCATTGGGCCTCGGCCACGCGGTCTGGTGCGCGCGCGACATCGTCGGCGACGAGCCGTTCGCGGTGATCCTGCCCGACGACCTGATGTGGGGCCGGCCCGGATGTCTGCGGCAAATGGTCGAGGCTTATGAGGAAGTCGGCGGCAACATCATCTGCGTCGAGGAGGTCGCGGCCGAAAAGACGGCGAGCTACGGCATCATCACGCCGGGCGCGAGCCGCGGCCGGCTGACCGAGGTCAAAGGGCTGGTCGAGAAGCCAAGCCCCGAGACCGCGCCGTCGCGGCTGGGCATTATCGGCCGCTACATCCTCCAGCCCGAAGTGATGCGGGTGCTCGACAATCCGACCAAGGGCGCCGGCGGCGAGATCCAGCTCACCGACGCGATGGCGGCGCTGATCGGCGATCAGCCGTTCCACGGCGTCACCGTCGATGCGGTCCGCTACGATTGCGGCGACAAGGCCGGCTTCGTCACCGCCAATATCGCGCTCGCGCTGGAGCGCGACGACGTCGCGCCGGCGGTGCGCGCCTTTATCGCTGACCTGCGCTGAATGACCTGCCGCGCCCTCCTGGTCGGCGACGGCGCCATAAGGAAGGTATCGCCGGACGAGGCGGCGAGCTATGCCGGGCCCGGCTTCGTCTGGATCCATGTCGACGGCGCCGACGAGACGGATCTCGCCTTGCTCCGCGGCAACGGCATCCCCGACATCGCGGCCAACGCGTTGGTGGCGACCGAGACGCGGCCGCGCTGCGACCGCATCGAAGACGGCGCGCTGGTCAATTTGCGGGGGCCGGCCGAGATCGACACCGAGGATAGCGACCGGCTCGTCTCGATCCGCTTCTGGGTCCGCCAGGGCAAGGTCAATTCGGTGACCCGCCGGCCGCTGGCGGCGACGGCTACCGTCATCGCGCAGATGGAGGGGGCCAGGATCCACGATCCGGGCGATCTCGTCGCAGCCTTCGCGCGCGCGATCAGCAAGCAGCTCGATCCGCAGGTCGCCGACCTCGGCGATCGGCTCGACGATTGCGAAAGCGGGCTGGAGCCGCGCCAGGTCTATAAATTGAGGATCATGATCGCCCAGATCCGGTCCGAGGCGATCTCCTTCCGCCGCTTCGTCGCGCCCGACCGGGACGCGCTTTCGACGCTCGCGCATATCGATTTCGACTGGCTGGCCGAGGAGGACCGGCTCCACATCCGCGAGGCCGCCGACCGCTTCGCCCGCATGACCGAGGAGCTGGAGGCGGTCCGCGAGCGCGCGGCTTTGCTGCACGAGCAGCTCACCGACATGCGCGCCGAGCAGCTCGATTCACGCTCGCTGGTGCTGTCGATCGTCGCCCTCATCTTCCTGCCGCTGACCTTCATCACCGGCCTGCTCGGCATGAACGTGGCCGGCATACCCTATGCGGACGAGCCGTGGGCGTTCTGGGCGATCGTCGGCCTGTGCGTCCTGATCGGCCTCGCCGTCATGGCCTATTTCGCCCGCATCCACTGGCTCAACCGCTAAGCTCCCGCCCTCGTGGCGGTGGGGCTTTCCGGATCAGGACGTCGGGGGAAGGATAATGGTGCCCAGGGACGGGATCGAACCGCCGACACCGTGATTTTCAGTCACGTGCTCTACCAACTGAGCTACCTGGGCATACCGCCGCCGGCGGAAGTCAGCGCCTATAGAGGCGGCCCGCCTTAGCTGTCCAGCCCGTCGTCCGTCGAAAACGGGTCGGCCGGGGGACCGGGCACGCGATAGTCGTCGCCCAGCCACTTCAACAGGTCGCGGTCGCGGCAGCCTTGGCCGCAGAACGGGCCGTGGGCGCCGCTCGGCGGTTTGCCGCAGACCGGGCATTTCTGGCGGCGGGGATCAGGCGAAGCGGCTCTGGACATGGCCGGCCGATATGGCGAGCCCCGGTTCGGCCTGCAAGGCGACGGGAGCGCCGAGCCGCCGTGCGAGCGCGTCAATCCACTCCGGGTGGCGCTCGATCCGGGCGATCACCACCGGCGCGGCGCGGAGCGTGCGCTCGCCGGAGCCGTGGGATCGCTCTGCCTTGCGCACCAGCGCCCGCGCGGCCGCGCCGGCCGGGTCGCCCTGCAGCAATTCTGGGAGCGATGCCCGCTCCCGCCGCCGCACTAGCTGCAGGAAGCCGAAGCCGTTTACGGCGGTTCTCTCGAACGGCTGCGGCAGCGCCGCGTCGAGCGCCGCCGCCGCCGCCTGCCGGTCGGCCTTGGCGGGAAGCGTCGGCAGGTCGATGCCGATCGAGCCGCCGATGCCGAGGCGGCGGACGGCGCGGGCCGCGGCGGCGGCCCCGGCTATTGCGAGCGCGGGCGGCGGCAGCGCGCCGTCGACGTCGAACAGGGTCATGGCGGGGGTAAGGCTCATCCGCAACGTCCCGCCTTCGAACAGAAAGTCGCCCACCATCGCCTGCTCGATCAACTCCGACCAACCCGCTTCCTCCAGCCGATCGCGTTGGTGGGCCGCCAGCACCGTCACCGGCTCACCGCCGCGACCGATGCGCTCGATGAGCGTGGGCCCAAGGCGGGGTTCCGCCTCCGAAAGCCGGCATTTGGGGAGCTTCTCGCGTCCGCTTTCGGAGATCGCCTCGCGCACGATCTCCACCCGCACGGCCCTGCCTTCGGTGAGCCCGGCCGGCAGCGGCTCGAGCAGTGCTTCGCCGCCTTCCCTCAGGCGAACGATGCCGCGCCGGCCGGGGATCAGGATGGCCGCGAGCCGCCCGTCGACGACGCTGCCCGCGCTGAGCAGCCCCGGAAGCTCGATGGCGGCTTCGAGGATCGTGCCGTCCGCGACGAGCGCAGCGCGGTTCTCGCCGATCCCTTCCTCGTAGAGCCACTCAGGCAATCGGGGTCCCCTCGATCAAGGCGCCGCATCGAGTGTGTGGCCCCTCGTCATCCGCGCTTTCGCGGGGATGACAATCCATAGGGCCCGGCCGCCTCACGCCGAGTTCCCTAACCGACCGGATAGCCGGCGGCGCGGAGCAGGGCCCGCGTCTCGTAGAGCGGCAGGCCGACCACGCCCGAATGGCTGCCCGCGATCGCCTTCACCAACGCCTCGGCGCGCCCCTGAATCGCATAGCCGCCGGCCTTGCCGCGCCATTC
>DASVRK010000137.1:0-2629 GCA_036388655.1 Allosphingosinicella sp.
CCCCAGCCCGGCCGTCACGATCAACGTCCGCCCGCGCTCCCGGATAACCCCGCAGGCGAAGCGCTTGCCGTAACGCGACATCGTCTCGATCGCCCCGAACGGCGGCGGCGCGATCTGCCCGCAATGGGTATGCCCCGCCAGCATCAGGCTCACGTCCGCATCGAGCGAAGCGAACGGGTCCGGGCTGTGGCTCAGCAGCAGCCTGCCGCCGGGGATCGGCCGCATCCGCTCCAGCGTCCCCGGCAAATCGGCATGGCGCGTAAAATCGTCGTCGAGCCCGCCGATTGCCAGCGGCCCGATCGCCAGCCCCTCATTATGGAGCAGCTTCACGCCGGCTTTGGCCAGTCCCGCCCGTGCGGCCGGCGCGTCGTGCCAATAATCGTGGTTGCCGAGCACCGCCACCGTGCCGAGCCGCGGCCTCAGTCCGCCCAGCGGCGCCAGCGCTTCGGCCATCGTATAATGGTGGGTGGCGGCGCGTTTGTCGCTGATGAGGTCGCCCGCGATCAGCACCAGGTCGGGCCGCAGCCGGTTGATCTGCGCCACGATCCGCGCCAGCCGCTCGGGCGGCATGTCCGGGCCGCCGACATGCACGTCCGATATGAACAGGGCCGTCACCGGCGCCGCCCCGGCCGGCCAGCCGGCGAGCTTGACCTGCGCCCGCCGCACCACCGGCTCGGCGATCGCCTCGCCATAAGCGTAAGCGGTGATCCACAGCCCGGCCAGGACCGCCGCCAGCAGCAGCCGCCGCGCGATCCTGGCGGGGGTGAGGGAAGGGGATTGCTCGTCCATCGCCGCTCAGTTCCACAGCCTCGCTTAATATTCCAACTCTCTCCGACTTCGAACCGGTGCACCGCGTTCGCGCGCAGCCTGAGCGGCCCGCCGCGCACCCCGGCAACCCTGAACCGCCCTGTACGTTCACCGGGGGCCGAGGGGGCGATCCTCCACCCCCGCTTCGTGTCCGAAGGAGTTCCGGTTGGCGACCATTGCCCATCTGTCCGACGTCCATTTCGGGCGCCACGATCCCGCCATCGTCGAGGCGGTCGAGACCTATCTGTTCGCGCGCCGGCCCGATCTCGTCGTCATCAGCGGCGACTTCACCCAGCGCGCGCGCGTCGCCCAATATCAGCTCGCCTCCGAATTCGTCGAACGGCTGGAGCAGGGCGGGCTCGACATCCTCGCCGTTCCCGGCAATCATGACGTCCCGCTTTACGACGTCGTCCGCCGCTTCGTGCGGCCGCTGCACCGCTACAAGAGGTTCATCGACGACGATCTCTGCCCCTGGTTCGAAAACGACCAGCTCGCCGTGCTCGGCATCAACACCGCGCGCTCGCTGACCATCAAGGACGGCAGCGTCAGCCTCGAGCAGCTCGCCAATATCCGCTCAAGCTTCCGCGACGTCGCCGCCGACAAGACCCGCATCCTCGTCACCCACCATCCCCTGTTCGCGATGCCAATCGGCGACGAGGGCGAGCTCACCAAGGTCGTCAAGCGCCACACCGACGCTTTGTCCGCGGTCGCCGAGGCCGGCGTCCAATTGCTGCTCGCCGGCCATTTCCACCGCGCCTTCGCCAGCTCCGCCCGCGAGATGGTCGAGACGGCCGGGCCGTCGCTGGTGATCCAGGCCGGCACCGCCACTTCCACGCGGCTTCGCGCCGACGAATTGCAGAGCTTCAACTGGATCGAGACGGCGCCGCAGCGGGTCGAGCTCCGCGTCGAGCGCTGGGACGGCCGCGCCTTCGTCGCCGGGCGGCCGACCTGGTTCGAATATGACGGCACCAACTGGGCCTATGCCGGCCGCCGCGAGGATATCGGCACCCCCGCCCGCCAACTCGCCGCCGCCGCTTCCGAGCCCGGCTGAACCGGCGCTGTTGCAGCCGCGCAACGTTCCCGGAATAGTGCGCGCGTCATGAAACCGGCGCGCGGCAACGCGGTTAATGTCCCGGTGGGCAAAAACCGGGTTGTGTAGGCGTGACGAAGAGCGGGAAGAGTGAGCGGTTCGACGAGATCGAGCAGACGCAGGCGAATCTCAGGCAGAATATCGAAGCGAGCAAGAAGCTGATCGAGCGGTCCGACGACCTCCTCGAAAACTACCGCCGCCTCGCGAGCCGAACTCCCCAACCCCCGCCCCCGCAGGAAGCCGGCTGCTAGCCCTCCCCGACGGCCGGCAAGCGCGCCGACCGCGCCCCTGCGAAGGCAGGGGCCCAGACCAGGCGCAGCCTGTCAGACGAGGGTACAGGTCGCGCCAGTCCGGCTTCATCCGCTCGACGCTGGTGAGCCTCCAGAGCCGTTTCACATATCCGCCCTTCATCCACCGAGAATGACCGCACTGCCGCCAAAGCGCCAGCCCGGGCCTGGACCCCTGCCTTCGCAGGGGAACAGGTGCCGCACCCGTCCCCCGCGAACGCCGGGCCAGTTCTCTCAACCCCCAGCTGGGCCCCCGGCTTTCGCCGGGCTACCCCCTCAATCCCGCTCGACGCAGAGCGCGATGCCCATGCCGCCGCCGATGCACAAGGTGGCGAGGCCCTTCTTCGCATCGCGCCGGCCCATTTCGTACAGCAACGTCGTCAGCACCCGTGCCCCCGACGCGCCGATCGGGTGGCCGATCGCGATCGCGCCGCCATTGACGTTG
>DASVRK010000138.1:0-3019 GCA_036388655.1 Allosphingosinicella sp.
AAGGAGCGCGACGCGGTCGCGCCCTCGGGATTCACCCGCCGCTACGGCAATTCGATCGCGGCGCGGATCGGGGTGGTCGCGCGGGACGGGCTCGATGCCTGCCTGAGGGGGCAAGGCGAGGCCGCGCCCGCGGAGGAGCCCGGCAAGCGGGAGGCGCGGCCCAAGCCGAAGCGGACCGCCCCGGCGCCGCGGCCGGAGCGGGCCGAGGATTACCTCGAAGCGCCCGATATCGGCGCACCGCTGGAGCCGGAAGCGCCGGCCGAAGCGCCGGCGGCGGAGCCGGCGCCGGTGCCCGAGACAGAGCCGGCCGAGCTGAACGGCCTTTAGGGCTTAGAACGGCATCTTGAAGCCCGGCGGGAGCGGGAGGCCGCTGGTGACCTTCTGCATCTCGCTATGGGCGGCGAGGTCGGCCTTGCCGCGCGCGTCGTTCAGGGCGGCGGCGACGAGATCCTCGACCATCTGCTTTTCGGAGGGCTGAAGCAGGCTCTCGTCGATCTCGACGGCGATGATCCGGCCCTTGGCGCTGGCGCGGATCTTGACGAGACCGCCCCCGGAGACGCCCTCGACCTCGACCTGGTCGAGGCTCTCCTGCGCCTTTTGCAGCTCGGCCTGGGCGTTTTGCGCCATTTCCATGAGCTTGTTGAGATCGGGCATGTTCGGCATGGGTCAGGCGCTCCGTTGATCGTTATATGTGTAACCGGCCAGTTCGGCGTCGGGAAAGGCCTCGAAGGCGGCCTTCACCATTGGCGCGTCGAGCACGGACTGGCGCAGCCGTGCCGCCGCCGCTTTCTCCTGCTCGAGAAGCGACGGCTCGGCCTCCCCGTCAGATGCCCCGACGGTCCAGTTGGTTCCCGTCAGCGCCTTCAGCGCGGCGGCAAGGTCGCGGGCGAAATCGCCCGACAGCGGCTTGACCGGGCGGTAAGCGAGCTCGGGAGGCGCGTAGCGGACGAGGCCGACATAATCGTGGAGCTGCTGGGCGAGGTGCGGCTTGCCTTCGGCGGCGAGCATGTCGACCAGGCCGGAGAATAAAGCCGGAGCCTGGAGCGCCGCCCCCTGCCCGCCCGCGGCGGCCGCGGCCGGAGCGGCGGCCGGACGGGCAGGCACCGCCTCGCCGCTCGCCAGCTTCTCCATCAAGGTGCCGGGGTCGGGCAATTCGCTGGCGTGGATGACCCGGAGCAGCGCCATTTCGGCGGCTTCGAGCGGCATCGCCGCGCTATTGACCTCGGCCAGCCCCTTGAGCAGCAGCTGCCACAAGCGATGGATGAGGGCATAGCCGAGCCGGCTCGCCCAATCGGCATAAGCTTCGCGCTCCTCGACGCTCTGGGCGGGATCGGCGGCGCCGCCGACCTTGGCGCGGGTGATGCCGTGGACGCTTTCGAGCAGGCCCCGGAGCAGGGCGGCCGGTTCGACGCCGAGATCATATTGCTCGCGCACCGCCGCCAGCGCGGCCGGCGCGTCGCCGGCGAGGAGCAGGCCGAGCAGGCGCCGGATCGCGCCGCGATCGGAAAGGCCGAGCATCGAGCGGACTTGGTCGGCGGTGACGGCGCCGTGGCCGTGGGCGATCGCCTGGTCGAGGATCGACAGGCCGTCGCGGGCCGAGCCCTCGGCGGCGCGCGCGATCAGCGCCAGCGCCTCGCGCTCCACTTCGGCGCCTTCGCGGGCGGCGACGTCGGCGAAATGGGCGGCAAGCTGCTCGGCCGAGATGCGGCGAAGGTCGAAGCGCTGGCAGCGCGACAGCACCGTCACCGGCACCTTGTTGACCTCGGTCGTCGCGAACAGGAATTTGACGTGGGCGGGCGGCTCCTCGAGCGTCTTCAGAAGCGCGTTGAACGCGTTCTTCGACAGCATGTGGACCTCGTCGACGATATAGACCTTGTAGCGCGCCGAGACGGCCGCGTAGCGCACCGCCTCGATGATCTCGCGCACGTCGTCGACGCCGGTATTCGAGGCGGCGTCCATCTCGACCACGTCGATATGGCGGCCCTCGGCGATGGCGACGCAGGGCTCGCACACGCCGCAGGGCGAGATGGTCGGGCCGCCCTCGCCGTCCGGCCCGATGCAGTTCAGGGCTTTCGCGACCAGCCGAGCGGTCGAGGTCTTGCCGACGCCGCGGACGCCGGTGAGCAGGAAGGCATGGGCGAGCCGGTCGCGCCGGATGGCGTTGCCGAGCGTCCGGACCATCGCATCCTGCCCGATCAGCTCCTCGAAGCTTTGCGGCCGGTATTTGCGGGCGAGGACGCGATAGGGCTGGGCCCCTTCGGCGCGGCTCGGGGCAGGCTTTTGCGGCTGCGGCGGCTCGCCCAGGCCGAGGCCGCCAAAGCCGTCTTCAGGGGTGTCGAGAGATTCGGTTGCCATCGGCGCAGACTAGCGGCTCCGGCCGGGACTGTCGAAGCCCGTCGCACAAAGCGCTTGCCCGATAGAGGAAGGCTGGTAGCCTGCTGTCCGAGGGGGAAAAATCATGAGCAGAGGTTTCTGGCTGCTGGCGCCGGCGATCGCCGCGTGCACCGCTGCCGCCGCACAGCCTGCCGATCGGGCTGCCGCACCAAGCGTTTTAGAGACCCCCTCCGAGGGGCCGCTCCCGCCCGGTACGCCGAAGCCGGTCGAGCCGTCTCTGCCCTTGCCCAAGCGGATCGATATTTCGGTTTGCGCCGATCAGGCAAAGCGCGGCGCGTTTCTCGCGACCCGTCCCGAAGACGATGCATTCATGCGCCACACGATGGAACGCGCAAAATTTCGCGAGCGGCTGGTGACCTGGAAGCTGGACCGGCTCAAAAAGTCGGGGAAGCTGTCCGACGACGAGGTCATGAAGCTTGCTCAATCAGGCTTGTCCGACCCGGCAGCAGAAGCAGGCATGGCGGCCAGCATGGACTTGCTTAGCGACATGATGGCCGACATCGAACAAGTGATGCGCGCGGAGGAGGCGAAAGACGATGCGGCTGCCTGCCGCGCCTTTGTCAGCATGATGGAGAAATTCGAAAAAATCGGGCCTGTCGTCGACCGGCAATGGAATGCGATGGAG
>DASVRK010000139.1:0-16077 GCA_036388655.1 Allosphingosinicella sp.
TTCATCCAAAGAAAACGACCGGACCGCCGCTAAAGCGGCAGCCCGGGGCTGGGCCCCTGCCTTCGCAGGGGCACAGGTGCGGCACCCATATCCCCTTATCCTGAGGAGGGGACTGCTAAGGCCTCGTCCGGGGGACAGCACGTCCCGACATCAAGTCCGGCATGACGGGCTTGGCGTCAGTGGCCGCCTTAGTGGCTGGCGACGCGGCCGCCTTGGCGCAGGGCGGCATATTTGAGGGTGAGATCGGGCAGGCTTTGCTCGATCCAGGCGGCCATCGCCTGCTCCTCGGCCAGCGTCGCTTCGAGCAAAGGCGCCGCGGCCCCGAACCCGCCGGCCTCGGCGAGCGCGATCAGCGAGCGGTAGGAGGCGATCTCGAAATTCTCGAACGCGAAATTGACGAAGCTGTTCTTGAGGATCTCGTCGGCCGCCATGACGTTCGAAAGCGCGGCGAAATTGCCCATGAAGTTCATCGCCATGTCCTTGAGGCTCGAATGGCGCTCGCGAAGGCCCGACAATATTTCGTCGAGGCGGCCGATCTGGACCTCGGTCTCGCGGCGGTGGAGGCGGAGCCGCTCGGCGACTTCGGGATAGCGGACCAGCCGGTCGAGCTGGCGGTCGATCAGGGCGAGCGCCTGATTCTCCACCGCATGCGCGTTCTGGAGCCCGGTCACGAACAATGAGCGGTAGGTGGAGCTTGGGTGGGATGCCATGATCTGCCTCGGTTTGCCTTGCCGCTGCAAAAGCGCGCGCGGGGGCCTCGGTTCCCTGATCCGGCGATCGGCGCGTGATGAGCTTTCATGTATCCCATAGCGATGGTATCGGTGGAGCATGAACGTCCGGCCGCCCCTGACGCTTCCGGAGCGCGCGAAGTTCAGCGCCCACGATTTCTGGCTGCTGGCGCGGTCGGGCGCGTTCGACGGCTATGCGAAGAGCGAGCTGATCGAGGGGGAAATCTGGGTGATGAGCGCCATCCACAGCTGGCACGCGAAGACGATGTCGCGGCTCAATGTGGCGCTCCACTCGGCGCTGCTCGCCGCGGGTTCGAATCTGGAGATATTCGTGCCCGTGTCGATCGCGCTCTCGGACGATTCGGTGCCCGAGCCGGATCTCGCAGTGGCCGAAGATCATGACGACGGCCCCTTGCCACTCGCCAAGGTGAAGCTGGCTATCGAGGTGTCCGACACAACGCTGGAGATCGACCTCGGCCGGAAAGCCCTTCTGTACGCGAAGCATGGCGTACCGGAATATTGGGTGGTGGCCCGGCAAGGCGCTTGCCTCTACCGCCATTCGTCGCCGCAAGCGGGAGGCTACGTCGACAAGGACAAGTTCGCGCTGGGCGAGCGGATCGAGGCGGCGTCGATTGAGGGGCTGACCGTAGAGACGGGTGAGATCAGTTAGCTACTGTGCGATTCCTCCTGCCACTTCGCGGATCGGTTAGTCACTGCCCAGGCTTTCGCCAATGTTCATGGATCCAGATTTCGAAAGGTGGCGGAACCTCACCTCTGTCAGCAAGATAGCGTGCAAATCGATCATATTCTCCGCGCAACTGCAACTCGCGTTTCGACAAAAGAACATAGGCAAAGAGAGCTGCCGAGAGCGATGCCAGCAGGATCAGGACATAGTCCATTCACAGGTTCCTAAAGCATCTGGATGCAGCGTCCGTCATTATTTCATTGACGGGATGCCTCGGCACTACGGGAGCTGGGAGTGTAGCTTTGTCGCCCGGAGAAGGTGCCGCGGACTGTCCTTGCCTAGCCGAAGCAATGGCCGGGTGGGGCGTCTCATTTCCCCAATATTGGCGACCTGTTCGCAACGGTCGTCGTTCCGGTCGGAAATGGTCTTCACCACCACACCACCCGATGCAACGACTAGCGCCGCAGCAGCCGCAACAAGTTCCTTTCGAAAATCTCTCCAGCTCGACATTCGAGTCCTCTGAGAAAGCGGACTTCCATATATGCACCTGCCGGCGCTAAGCTGAAAGTCTTATCGAGTCAGCCGCCGGTACGTCATCCGGTGCGGCCTGTCCGCTTCCGGCCCCATCCGGCGCCGCTTGTCCTCCTCGTAGGCTTCGAAATTGCCTTCGAACCATTCGACGTGGCTGTCGCCCTCGAAGGCGAGGATGTGGGTGGCGAGGCGGTCGAGGAAGAAGCGGTCGTGGCTGATGACCACGGCGCAGCCGGCGAAGTTTTCCAGCGCGTCTTCCAAGGCGCGCAAGGTCTCGACGTCGAGGTCGTTGGTGGGCTCGTCGAGCAGGAGGACGTTGCCGCCCTGCTGGAGCATCTTGGCCATGTGGACGCGGTTGCGCTCGCCGCCCGACAATTGGCCGACCTTCTTCTGCTGGTCGGGGCCCTTGAAGTTGAACGCGCCGACATAGGCGCGGGTCGAGACCTCGTGCTTGCCGAAGCGGAACACGTCGGAGCCGCCGGAGACCTCCTCCCAGACGTTCTTCTTCGCATCGAGCGCGTCGCGCGACTGGTCTACATAGCCGAGGCGAACGGTCTCGCCGATGCGGACGCCGCCGGCGTCGGGCTGCTCCTCGCCGCGGATGAGCTTGAACAAGGTGGTCTTGCCGGCGCCGTTGGGGCCGATCACGCCGACAATGCCGCCGGGCGGGAGCGAGAAGGTGAGGTCCTCGAACAATAATTTGTCGCCATAGGCCTTGGTGAGGCCGTTGGCTTCGATGACGGTGCCGCCCAGGCGCTCGGGCACCTGGATCAGGATCTGGGCCTTGCCGGGGGTGCGGTTCTCCTGCGCCTCGACGAGCTCGTCGAACGCCTTGATGCGCGCCTTGGACTTGGTCTGGCGGGCTTTCGGGGAACGGCGGATCCAGTCCAGCTCCTCCTGGATCGCCTTCTGGCGGCCTTCGTCCTCGCGCTCTTCCTGCGCCAGTCGCTTGGCTTTCTTGTCCAGATAGCCGGAATAATTGGATTCGTAGATGTAATAGCGGCCGCGATCGAGCTCGAGCACCCAGTTGACGACATTGTCGAGGAAGTAGCGGTCGTGGGTGACGAGGATGACGTT
The DNA here is from genome assembly GCA_036388655.1 of Allosphingosinicella sp. GTDB lineage: Bacteria > Pseudomonadota > Alphaproteobacteria > Sphingomonadales > Sphingomonadaceae > Allosphingosinicella. The sequence goes on from DASVRK010000139.1 coordinate 3,022, forward strand.
GCCGGCATAGTCGACGAGATGCTTTTCCAGCCACTGGACGCTCTCGGCGTCGAGGTGATTGGTGGGCTCGTCGAGCAGCAGGATGTCGGGCTTTTCGAGCAGCAGCTTGGTGAGGGCGACCCGGCGCTTCTCGCCGCCCGAGAGGTTGTGGATCGGGCTGTCGCCGGGCGGGCAGCGCAGCGCGTCCATCGCGATCTCGAGCTGGTTGTCCAGCGACCAGCCATCCACCGCATCTATCTTCTCTTGCAGCTCGCCCATCTCGGTCATCAGCGCGTCGAAATCGGCGTCCTCGGGCGGATCGCCCATGATCGTCGAAATTTCGTTGAAGCGCTCCATCATGTCGGCGACCGGACGGACGCCATCCATGACGTTTTCCTTGACCGTCTTGGTCGGATCGAGCTGCGGCTCCTGCTCGAGATAGCCAACGCGGATATGCTCGCCGGGCCAGGCCTCGCCCGTGAACTCCTTGTCGCGGCCGGCCATGATCTTCATCAGGGTCGACTTGCCCGATCCGTTGGGACCGATGATCGCGATCTTGGCGTCGGGATAGAATTGCAGGCTGATATTGTTGAGGATGGGCTTGGGAACGCCCGGGAAGGTCTTGGTCATGTTCTTCATGACGAAGCTATATTGTGCAGCCATGGCGGCGCCGGTCTCCGAAGATAATGCTGAGCGGGATTGGGCGCTTACCTAGTGGCTCGGCGGCGGATTGTCACCCTTGGAGCGAGTGGCTATCGAGCCGACCATGAAAAAGCTTTTCGCCGCCACCGGCCTCCTCGCCGCCGCCTCGATCGCGGCCCTCCCCTGCCCCGCCTTCGCCCAGGCCGGATCGACCGACGCGCTGCGCGAGGCGGCGCTCGGCGACACGCTCGCCTGGGAGATTACCGAGGGCCTCACCACCGAGGTCGGGCCGCGGCTGGCCGGGACCGAGGCCGAGGCGCGGGCGCGGGACTGGGCGGTGCGCAGGCTGACCGGGCTCGGCTTCGCCAACGTGCGGGTCGAGACGTTCGACATGCCGGTGTGGGTGCGGGGCGAGGAGCGGGCCGAGATCATGTCGCCGTTCCCGCAGCCGCTGGCGGTGACCGCGCTCGGCAATAGCGGCGCGACCCGGGCGCGCGGGCTGGAGGCGGACGTGGTCGGCTTCGACAGCCTCGAAGCGCTGGAGGCGGCGAGCGATGCCAGCGTGCGCGGCAAGATCGTGTTCGTCAGCCATGCCATGACGGCGACGCAGGACGGATCGGGCTATGGCTGGTTCGGCCGCGCCCGGCGCGAGGGGCCGTCGATCGCCAGCCGCAAGGGCGCCGCGGCGATCGTGATCCGATCGATCGGCACCGATTATCACCGCAACCCGCATACCGGCGTCCAGATCTGGGCCGAGGGCGTGAAGCCGATCCCGGCCGGCGCGCTGGCGCTGCCCGACGCCGAGCAGCTGCAGCGTATATTGAAGCGGTCGGCGGGGCGGCCGGTGCGGATGCGGCTGACGCTGACGCCGCGCAACATCGGCACGCGCCAATCCGGCAACGTCATCGCCGAGATACCGGGCAGTGATCCGGCCGCGGGCATCGTGCTCGCCGCCTGCCACCTCGACAGCTGGGACCTCGGCACCGGCGCGATCGACGATGCGGCCGGCTGCGGCATCGTCGCCTCGGCGGCTCGGCGGGCGGCGGCGGGCGGGCGGCCGCGGCGGACGATCCGGGTGGTGTGGTTCGGGGCCGAGGAAGTCGGGCTGTTCGGCGGCCGCGACTATGCGGCGAAACACCGCGACGAGAAGCATGCGGTGATCGCCGAAAGCGATTTCGGCGCCGACCGGGTGTGGCGCTTCAACTCCTATGTCGGGACGGCGGCGCAGCCGGTGGTGGACCGGATCGCGCGCGCTTTGTCGCCGCTCGGCATCGCCAAGGGGCGGACCGACGAGGCGAGCGGATCCGACATCAGCGTGCTTTCGGCGACCGGCGTCCCGACCTTCGAGCTCAGCCAGGACGGCACGCGGTACTTCGACTATCACCACACGCCCGACGACACGCTCGACAAGGTCGACCCCGAGCAATTGCGGCAGAATGTCGCGGCCTGGACGACGATGCTGGCGATCGCCGCCAACGCGCCCGAGGATTTCGCGGCGATGCCGCCGCCGGGCGGAAATTGAGCTGAGCCGGGCGGGCGCTTCGGGCGCCGCTTATTGGGCGAATTGCGGGAAAGGCGGGAGCTTGTCGATATCTGCGGCCTCGTGCTGGAGTATCACGGTCGCGTCCAATTTGTAGGCGAGGCGGCGGAAGCGTTCGCGCGAAGCGGCGGTCTCGGCGCGGCTGGTGTTGAAGCCGGGCATTGCGTCGGTGAGGACGTCGCCATGGTTCTGCCAGAGGTCGCCGCTGAGGAGGACGTTGCCGGAGGCGAGGCGGACCAGCAGGGCGGAATGGCCAGGCGTGTGGCCGGGGGTCATCAGCATTGTGACGCGGCCGTCGCCGAAGACGTCCAGATCCTCGATGAGAGCCGCGACCGGGGCGCCGCCGGAAATCCACGGGGCGAGATGGTCGGGGCTGCTGCCCGCGGGCGGGGGCGTCCGCTTGAGCGCGGTAAGGTCGCCGGCGCCGATCAGCAGCTCGGCCTTCGGGAATTTGGAGGCTTGGCCGGTATGGTCGCCATGATAATGGCTGATGCCGACATATTCGATCGCATCGGGCGCGATGCCGATCTCGGCGAGCTGGTCGACGAGGGTGCGGTCGAGCGCCATATTCGGGCGCGGGTTGCCGGCGAGGCGGGCGGACATGCCGGCGTCCCACAGCAGGTAGCGGCCGCCGTTGCGAATCAGGTAGCAGCCCACCGGGAGCAGGCGCTTGCGCCAGGGCGGCGCGCCGGTTTCCTCGCCCGAAATGCGGCCGCAATCGAGCCGCCACAGGGCGATCGGGGCGGGCGCGGGCGGGGCGGCGCCGGCGAGGAGGAGCGCGGCCGAAGCGGCGGCAATGATGCTGGCGGTCCTGGCGGGCATGCGCCGACCTTGCGGCGGCCCCGGCAGGAGGGGGAGAGGGAAAGCGGCCAACGGCGCGGCGGCGCGACGATCGTCACGCGCCGCCTTGGGTCAGGCGTCGTAGCGGGCGGTGGTCCTGGCGGCGACTTCCTCCGCGGTCACGCCGGGGGCGAGCTCGATCAGGCGGAACGGGCTCTGGTGATCGGGGCGGTGGAAGACGCACAGGTCGGTGATCACCATATCGACGACGTTCTTGCCGGTGAGCGGAAGCGTGCATTCGGGGATGAACTTGGGGTCGCCGTTCTTCGAGACATGCTCCATCACGACGATGATCTTCTTGACGCCGGCGACGAGGTCCATCGCGCCCCCCATGCCCTTGATCATCTTGCCGGGGATCATCCAGTTGGCGATGTCGCCATTCTCGGCCACTTCCATCGCGCCGAGCACGGTAAGGTCGATATGGCCGCCGCGGATCATCGCGAAGCTGTCGGAGGAGGAGAAATAGGAGGACGAAGGCAGCTGGCTGATGGTCTGCTTGCCGGCGTTGATGAGGTCCGGGTCGACCTCGTCCTCGTAGGGAAAGGGCCCGATGCCGAGCATGCCATTCTCCGACTGGAGCGTCACCGTCATCCCCTCGGGAATGTTGTTGGCGACCAGCGTCGGGATGCCGATGCCGAGATTGACGTAATACCCGTCGCGCAGCTCCTTGGCGGCGCGGGCGGCCATCTGGTTGCGGTCCCAAGGCATCATTGGGCTCCAGCTTGCAGCCGCCGCTGCTGCTTTTCTTCAGCGGTCAGAGGATCGAGCCTAGCGATTGGCTTCCTCCAGCGAGTGAAGACCACCTCTTCACCGGCAAGTGATGCCGCAATCAGCTCGTCCATTCGGCGCTTCGCTTCCTCGATCCCAACCTGCATGCCATTCACCCTTATTCTGGTTCGACGAAAAAAGCGGCTGTTTTTGCCACACAGTTGCTTGGTAGCTTCTTCTGTCCTTTACGTCGCCAACCAAGCCGCTGAATTTCCTCGGCGACGAACCCGCCAGCCCATGTCGTGGTATCAAAATGCCCGTACTCGCGAACGGCACTCTGAATGAGCGGGTCAACGCCTGCTAAAGGCGCCTCACCGCGCTTCGCCGCAGATACGGCTGCTTCCACCCCGGTATCAGACCGACAGACCTTCTCGATTTCCTGGATCACACGATGCTCGCGCGGCAAGCCGCCGCCGGCGGTGTCGAGAAGGCTGTTCTCGAAAAGCAGCCTGATTATGTTGTCCGCATCCGCTCCGTCACCGTTGCGAGCGTGTTCGTAGATCACCATCCGCTGCTTCGAAGTCATCTTCTGCAGCTGTTCGAGCGTGATCGGCTTACCCATTCAAGCCGCCTCGCGCTGGCGGACGGTGCGAAACTCGATCTTCTTGTCGTAGGGGGCGCCGCTGATCAGGCGCTTCACGTAGATGCTTGGCAGGTGGATGGAGTCGGGGTCGAGGCTGCCGACGGGGACGATCTCCTCGACTTCGGCGACGCAGATGCGCCCGGAGGTGGCCATCGGCTGGTTGAAGTTGCGCGCGGTCTTGCGGAAGACGAGGTTGCCGGCCTCGTCGGCCTTCCAGCCCTTGACGATCGACAGATCGGCGCGGATGCCGCGCTCGAGTATGTAGGTCTCGCCGTCGAACTCCTTATGCTCCTTGCCCTCGGCGACCTCGGTGCCGACGCCGGTCTTGGTGTAGAAGCCGGGGATGCCGGCGCCGCCCGCGCGGCAGCGTTCGGCGAGCGTGCCCTGCGGGCAGAATTCGACCTCGAGCTCGCCGGCCAGATATTGGCGCTCGAACTCCTTATTCTCGCCGACATAAGAGGAGATCATCTTGCGGACCTGGCGGGTGCGGAGCAACTTGCCGAGCCCCTCATTGTCGATGCCGGCATTGTTAGAGGCGATGGTGAGATCCTTGACGCCCGACGCCTGGATGGCGTCGATCAGCCGCTCGGGAATGCCGCACAGACCGAACCCGCCGGCGCAGATCGTCATGCCGTCGAACAGCAGGCCTTCGAGCGCCGCTTCGGCATTGGCATAGATTTTCTGCATCGCTCGCTCCCGATTGGACCTGCCGCCCGATAGGCGGAGCGGGCAAGGCCGGTCAAGAAAGGCGGCGCAGGATCAGGCCTTGAGCTTGGCCAGCACTCCCTGGAGCTGCATGGCGTTGGACATGTCGCCCTCGACCTTCAACTTGCCCTGCATGAAGGCGGTCATGCCGTCCAGCTGGCCGGCGGCGAGCGCCTGCCAATCTTCCCAGCTGACCTTGATCGTCGTGTCGGCGTCGGCGTCTTCCTCGGTGACTTGATTGGCCTGCCCGTCGAGCAGGATCGCGCCTTGGCCGGCGCCGAAATCGATCTTGACGCGCTTGCCCGGCAGCCAGGCCTGCTTCTCGTTCAGCCTGGCGGCCACTTCGCTCTTGGTCATTCGTCGCTCCCGATTTGAGTTCGGCTCCCCCTAGTTTACGTGCACGTCAAGTCAAGCCAGGCAGAGGGGTGAACGCTCCGCACCGTTCGGCCTGAGCTTGTCGAAGGCGCTTCCTTCTCCTACCGGCACCGGAAGCAAGGGCGGGGCTTCGACAGGCTCCGCCCGAACGGGATTTGAATCAGCGCCGGGATCACATGGACGCAGCCGAAGTCATTCACGAGAAGTTCGTCGCCAAGGTCAAAGCCGGGAATTTTCCGCGGCGGCCGACCGACGTGCAGCCGGGCGATGTCGGCCTCGGGCGCGAGGCGATGGCCGAGACTTTCTACAGCCAGTGCGTCAGCCGGCAGATGGACCGGCTGTCGCGGCGGCTGCAGGCGCGCGGCGAGGGTTTCTATGCGCTCGGAAGCTCGGGCCATGAGAAGAACGCCGCGGTGGCCGAGGCGCTGCGCGTCGACGACATGGCCTTTCTTCATTACCGGTCCAACGCCTTCCAGATCCACCGGTCGAAGCAGCTGCCGGGCCAGACGCCGTGCTGGGACATGCTGCTGAGCTTCGCCGCGTCGGCCGAGGACCCGATTTCGGGCGGGCGGCACAAGGTGATCGGATCAAAGCCGCTCAACATTCCGCCGCAGACCAGCACCATCGCCTCGCACCTGCCGAAAGCGGTGGGCGCGGCGTTCAGCATCGGCATCGCCAAGATGCTGAAGCTGGGCGAGACCCCCCTGCCCCGCGACGCGGTCGTGCTGGCGAGCTTCGGCGACGCTTCGGCCAACCATTCGACCGCGCAAGGGGCGTTCAACACCGCCGCCTGGACCGCCTATCAGGGCAGCCCGATGCCGATCATCTTCCTGTGCGAGGATAACGGCATCGGCATCTCGACGCGCACGCCGAAGGGGTGGATCGAGGCCTCGTTCCGGGATCGGCCGGCGCTCAAATATATAAGGTGCAGCGGGCTCGATATGGCCGACGCCTATCGCGGCGCGGCCGAGGCGGCGCATTATGCACGCACCCAGCGCCGGCCGGTCTTCCTCCATATGGACTGCATCCGGCTCTACGGCCATGCCGGATCGGACGTACAGGCGACCTACCTCACCAAGGCGCAGATCGAGGCGGACGAGGAACGCGATCCGTTGCTCTACAGCGCGGCCCTGCTGGTCGAGCAGGACGTGATGTCGGGGCGCGACATCATCGAAATCTACGGCGAGGCCGAGGCGACGCTGAACCGGATCGGCGAGCAGGCGATCACGCGGCCCAAGCTCACCACCAGCGCCGCGGTGACGGCGAGCCTGGTGCCGCCCAAGCGGCCACCGGCGCGGGCCAACACGCCCAGCTCCGAAGACCGCAATGCCTTGTTCGCGCGCGACCGCAACATGATGGACAAGCCGCAGCATATGGCGCGGCTGCTCAGTTGGACGCTGGCCGACCTGATGCTCGCCCATGACAATATCATCGTCGCGGGGGAGGATGTCGGGCCCAAGGGCGGGGTCTACAACGTCACCGCCAAGCTCCATGAGCGATTCGGCTCGTGCCGCGTCATCAACACTTTGCTCGACGAGCAGAGCATCCTCGGCCTCGGCATCGGGGCGGCGCATAACGACATCCTCGCCATCACCGAGATCCAGTTCCTCGCTTACGTCCACAATGCCGAGGACCAGATCAGGGGCGAGGCGGCGACCCTGAGCTTCTTCTCGAACGGGCAATATACCAACCCGACCATCATCCGCATCGCCGGCCTCGGCTATCAGAAGGGCTTCGGCGGCCATTTCCACAACGACAACAGCCTCGCCGTCTTCCGCGACATACCGGGGCTGGTGCTCGCCTGCCCGAGCAACGGGGCGGACGCGGTCGGGATGCTCCGCGAATGCGCCCGGCTCGCGCTCGAGGAGCAGCGCGTGATCGTGTTCGTCGAGCCGATCGCGCTCTACATGACCCGCGACCTCCACGAGGAGGGCGACGCGCTCTGGACCTCGACTTATGCCGCGCCCGGGGAGGCGAAGCCGGTGCGGATCGGCGAGGTCGCGGTCCATGGCGAGGGGACCGACCTCGCCATCGTCAGCTACGCCAACGGCTATTACCTGTCGCGCCAGGCCGAGAAGATATTGCGCGAGCAGCACGGCGTGAAGGCGCGGGTGATCGACCTGCGCTGGCTGGCGCCGGTCGCCGAGGAGAGTTTGCTCGGCGCGGTCGCGGGATGCGAGCGGATCCTGATCGTCGACGAATGCCGCAAGACCGGGTCGCAGAGCGAGGCGCTGATGGCGGTGTTCGCGGAGCGGGCGCCGGGCGTGGACTGCCGCCGGATCACCGCCGAGGACAGCTTCATCCCGCTCGGCCGGGCGGCAACGCTGACGCTGCCGAGCCGCGATTCTATCGTCGCCGCGGCGCTGGAGGCGGTCCGTGGCTGACAGGCTTTCCGCATTGGTCGTCTGCCCGGGCCGGGGCACTTACGGCAAGGCCGAGCTCGGCTATCTCAAGCGCTTCCATGCCGACAAGGCGGAGCTGATCGCGAGCTTCGACCGGCTGCGGGCCGAGGCCGGGCAGCCGACCATCTCCGAGCTTGACGGAGCGGAGCGCTACAGCATGGCGCTGCACACGCGCGGCGACATCGCCTCGCCCTTGATCTTCGCCGCTTCCTATGCCGATTTCCTCGCCATCGACCGCGCCCGCTTCGACGTGGCAGCGGTCACCGGCAATTCGATGGGATGGTACACCACTTTGGCCTGCGGCGGCGCGGTCGACGCGGAGCACGGCTTCGGTATCGTCGATGCGATGGGCCGGAACAGCCAGGCGGGCGAGCCGGGCGGACAGGTGCTGCTGACCTTGGTCGACGAGCAATGGCGGCCGGTGCCGGGGCTTCGCGAGAGCTTGCTCGGGCTGGTCGAGGCGATCGACGGCCGGGCGGAAGCGTCGCTCTATCTGTCGATCGACCTTGGCGGCATGCTGGTGTTCGCCGGCAACGAGGCGGGGCTGGCCGCCCTGCTCGCCGAAGCGCCGCCGACGCCGGGGCGCGAGCCGCTGCGGCTGGTCAATCACGGACCGTTCCACACGCCGCTGATGCAGGGCTCGTCGGACCGCGCCTTCGAACTGCCGGCGGAATGGGTCAAAGGGCCCGCGATCCCGATGATCGACGGGCGCGGGCATATCTGGCGCCCGTTCGCGAGCAACCCACAGGCGCTCCGCCATTATACGTTCGCGACCCAGATCTTGGAGAGCTACGACTTCACCCGCGCCGTCCAGGTCGCCGTGCGCGAGCATGCGCCGGACCGGATCATCCTGCTCGGCCCGGGCGACACGCTCGGCGGGGCGATCGCCCAGGCGCTGATCGCGATCGAATGGCGCGGAATGCGCTCCAAGCAGGACTTCCAGGAGATGCAGACGTCCGCCTCGCCGATCCTGCTTTCGATGGGCCGCGAGGAGCAGCGCGCGCTGGTCGCGGCCTGACCCGCGATCCGGGATCAAGCCGCGGTTAAGCTGCCGCAGATCAAGAGCGGTGCCCAATCGGGGCCGGTGCGCTATAGGCGTTCTCGAAAATCAAAGAGGCTGTTCATGCTGAAGACGATGATGAGAGTGTTGCCGGTGCCGTTGCTGCTGGCGGCGGGCGCGGCGGCGGCGCAGGTGGATATGACCGACGACGCCGCGATGCGGCCCAAGCTGGAGGCGCTGGCGGGGGCCGGCAATGCCGAGGCGGCCTATCATCTCGGCATGATGCACCATCTCGGCGCCAACGGGGCCAAGAAGGACCCGCAAAGGGCGCTCGAGCTGTTTCGCCAGGCGGCGGAGGGCGGCGACCCGCTCGGCGCCTACAAGCTCGGCAGCTATTATGACGGCCAGGGCGGCGGCCTTGTCCAGCCCGACCCGGAGCTCGCGCTCAAGCACAAGATGGTGGCGGCCAAGGCCGGCTATTCGCTGGCCCAGCACGACGTCGCCAAATTGCTCTACGCGCGCGGCGACACCGGGGAGGCGGTGCGCTGGCTCGAGAAATCGGCGCGCCAAGGCTATGGGGAATCGCTGCAGGCGCTGGCCTCGCTCTATACCGGCGAGGGCAAGGTCGCGAAGAATATGGGCAAGTCGCTCGCCTATCTCGTCATTCTGCAGAACAGCCTCAAGGGAAAGAAGGCGTCGCCGAAGATCCAGGCGTGGGTCAAGGAAACGCGGGCCAAGCTCAGCCCGGCCGAGATCGCGCAGGCGGAGGATGTGGTGCGCGGCTGGAAGGTGAAGCCGAGCCCGCTGACGCTGCAGGCGCTGGCGGGCGAGGAGACGGCCAAGACATTGGTGGCGAAGACGCCGGCGCCGGCTGCGGCGGACGCAGAGCCGGCTGCGGCGGAGGCCGCTCCGGCCGAGGCGGATGCCGCTCCGGCCGAGGCAGGTCCGGCGCCGCAGGCGGAGCCGGCACCGGCGGGGCCGGACCGGGCATAATCGTTCCCCGGCGAAGGCCGGGGTCCAGCTGCGCTGGAGTCTGGGGCCCGGCCTTCGCCGGGGAACAAGTTCGCGTGAACATCAGAGGCCGAAGGGGTAGGTTTCCTCGCCGCCCTGTTCGGTGCGGCCGGAGAGCGGCGTCACCGCATCGGTCTCGTCGAACCAGACCCAGGCGTCGAACTGGCCGGGCAGCGAGGCCTGGGCATAATGGCTCCAGCGCTCGGTCTCAGGGCGGTAGATGACGCCGATGAAGCGTTCGAGGCGGGGCTCCTCGAGCGCGGCACGGAACGCGGGGTCGGCGCCGCGCAGGTCGAGCAGGAAGCGCTCGACGCCGGCATCGTGCGAGACCCGTTCGTAGCTGTCGGCGAGCGAGGGGCGGACGCGCTTCACCTCCATCGGATCGTCCCAGTCGCTGGCGGCGGCGACGGTGCCCTGGTGGGTGCCGAAGCCGACCAGCACCGCCGCGTCGCCGAACCGTTCGCGGCAGAGTTGGCCGACGTTCAGCTCCTCGCGCACCTGGCCCATCTCGGTATGGCTGGCATCGCCGATATGGCTGTTATGCGCCCACACCACGGCTTTAGAGTCCGGCCCCTTGGCGTCCAGCAATTGGCAGAGCGTCTCGAACATGTGGGTGTCGCGCAGATTCCAGCTCTCCGCGGCCCCGTGATACATCACCCGATAATATTGCTCGGCATTGGCGACGAGCCGGGCATTGGCGGCGGCGTCGAGATATTCGTCGCCGTCCGCGCCGGCATATTCCATGCGCTTGCGGAGCAATTCGTGGAGCATCTGGACGACCGGCTGCTCGCATTGGGCGAAGCCGCGGGTGATCGCCATCCGGCCATAGCCTTGCGGGTTCTTGGCATAAGGCTGGAGGCAGCCGTAGCGCTCGCGGGCGACGGCGGCGGCGGCGGGATCGACATCGTCGAGATAGTCGATGACGGCGCGGATCGAGCCGCCGAGATTGTAGAGGTCGAGGCCATAGAAGCCGGCCATCGCCTCGGGCTCGCGCCCTTCATTGTGGCGGCGCAGCCAGCCGGTGAAGGCGTCGACGTCGGTGTTGCGCCACATCCAGGTCGGGAAGCGCTGGAACGGCGCCTCCTCGCCGTCGCGGCGCGGGCGGTGGCGGACGTAGCGGTCGACCGCGGCGGCATCGGGCCAGTCGGCCTCGACCGCGACGATAGTGAAGCCGTGACGCTCGATCAGGCGCTTCGAAATGGCGGCGCGGGCGCGGTAATATTCGGACGTGCCGTGGCTGGCCTCGCCGAGCAGGACCACGCGGGCACCGGCATAGCGGTCGAACAGCGCGCCGAAGGCGGGGTCGTCGAGGTCGGCAAGCGGCTCGGCGGCGGCGCGGATCATCGCGGGCAGCGAGCGCGGCTCGTGGCGGCCGCCCTTGGCGTCGCGGAAGCCGGCGGCGCCGATCAAGGGGACGAAGCGGACGGCGCCGAGCTCTTCGCGCTCATACTCCTCGTCGCCCGTGCGGGTGATCTTGATCAGCTGCTGGATTTCGTGCGGCTCGCCGACCGGCATGACGAGGCGGCCGCCCTCGCGCAGCTGGAACAGCAAATCGTCGGGAACCTCCGGGCCGCTCGCGGCGGCGATGATGGCGTCGAACGGGCCGGCATCGGGCAGGCCCTTGCTGCCGTCGCCCTGGAGGATGGAGACGTTGAGGTAACCGAACCGCTCCATGCGTTCTGTCGCGAGCCGGACCAGCTCGGCATGGCGTTCGATCGCGATCACCTCGCCGGCGACCTGGCCCATGATGGCGGCGGCATAGCCCGAGCCGCCGCCTATCTCGAGTACGCGGTCGCCGCCGCCGAGCTCGGCCGCCTCGATCATCAAGGCGACGATATAGGGCTGCGAGATGGTCTGCTCGGCCTCGATCGGCAGCGGCGCATCGTCGAAGGCGAATTCCTTGAGATGCCCGGGCACGAACTCCTCGCGCGGCACCAGGCGCATGGCGTCGAGGAGGCGGGGATCGCTGATCCCGCGGGCGGCGATCTGCCGCTCCACCATCTTCTCGCGCGCGGCGGCGAAATCGGTCATGGCGGGCCTCCTCCCGCGAGAAAACCAGCGCCTCATGCGCGCGTTCCGAGAAGGATCAGCCTTTTGCGTCGGGTGCGAGAGGTGTGGCGACGTCCGTCTGCTTCCGCCGGATCGTCAAGGTGTCGCCGCGGCGTTCGATGATCACGTCAACACCGATGCCGAACCCGATTTCGTCGGGGATCAGCAGAATCTCATCGTCACCCTCGTGGACGACACGGCTGAAGTATTTCTTCATGAGCACATCATAGCAGAAGTCGCCGCTCACGTCTCGGTGAGCGCCGCTTCAGCCGCCTCCGACGAAGGTGACGATTTCGTAATCGTCGCCGTCCTCGATCTTCACGTCGGCCAGAGTCGAGCGGGGGACGATTTCGAGGTTGCGCTCAACGGCGACCCTGGTCGGTTCCAGGCCGAGCTCGAGCGCGAGATCGGCGATGGTCATGCCCTTGAGGACGCGGCGGTGCTGGCCGTTGACGGTGATCGAAAGCGTGTCGTCATAGACCATGGAAAAGCTCGCCTTTGCGCAACGGGTTCGGCCGCCATATAGGAAGCGGCCATGCCGACGCCACCGACCATCTTCGTGCTCAACGGCCCGAACCTCAACCTGCTCGGCACGCGCGAGCCCGAAATCTACGGCGCGGCGACGCTCGACGAGATCGCCGGGCGGATCGAGGATCGGGCGCGGGAGCTCGGGCTGTCGGTGGACATCCGCCAGTCCAACCATGAGGGCCACCTGATCGACTGGCTGCACGAGGCGCAGGCGGCCGGGGCCAAGGCGGTGATCCTCAATGCCGGCGGCTTCACCCACACCTCGGTCGCGCTTCACGACGCGATAAAGGCGGTGTCGGTGCCGGTGATCGAGGTCCATCTGTCGAACCCGGCGGCGCGGGAGCCGTTCAGGCGGCGGAGCTATGTGGCGCCGGGCGCGCGAGGCACGATCGCGGGCTTCGGGCCGCTGGGGTATGAGCTTGCTCTGGACGCGGCGGCGCGTCTCTGACAGTGAGCCCCGAACAGGGAAAAGAGGGTCCGATGACCGACACCGAAGGTGGCGGCGACGGCGCGATGCGGGTCGATGCCGACCTCGTCCGCCAGCTCGCCGAGCTGCTGAACCAGAATGAACTCAGTGAAATCGAAGTTGAGGACGGCACCCGGCGGATCGTCGTCAAGCGCCAGCTGACAGCCG
>DASVRK010000140.1:0-6076 GCA_036388655.1 Allosphingosinicella sp.
GCCGCCCGAACTTGTCGCCGGCCCCGCCGCCGAGCAGCAGCAAGGCGCTCAGCGGCAGCAGATAGGCGTTGACGATCCATTGCAGCCCGGCCGCGCCCGCGCCGAGATCGGCGCCGATCGCCGGCAGCGCGACGTTCACCACCGACCCGTCGACGAAGGCGAGGCTCGACGCCAGGATCGAGGCGACCAGGGTCCAGCGCCGGTGCGAGCCGTCCCGCGCCTCCGTCGTCAGCGCGAGCCCGTCGTCGCACGGCGCGGGGAGGGCGGCGGTCATGCGCCACCATCCCGGCCTTCGCCGCCCGCGTCAATGCACCGCCGCCGGCCCGTCCTCCCGGTTGCCGCCCGCCGCGGATTGGAGGATAGAGGCGGCGCTGAACGGGAGAATGCCCATGACCGACGCCCCCGCCCTCGACCAAGCCGTCTTCGATCTCACGCCGCCCAGCGACGACCAGCTTCGCGCGCTCGCCGCCGAGCTCGACGACCAGGAGCGCCGCGTGCTGCTCGAACACGGCACCGAGGCGCCGTTTTGCGGCATCTTCCTCGACGAGAAACGCGACGGCATCTTCACCTGCCGGCTGTGCGGCCTGCCCTTGTTCGGCGGCGGCACCAAGTTCGAAAGCGGCACCGGCTGGCCGAGCTTCACCACCCCCTTCGCGGAAGGGCATCTCGAGACCATCCGCGACACCAGCTACGGCATGATCCGCACCGAAATCGTCTGCGCCCGCTGCGGCGGCCACCAGGGCCACGTCTTCCCGGATGGCCCGCCGCCGACCGGCGAGCGCTATTGCATCAACTCGGTCAGCCTCGAATTCACGCCCGCCGGCGAGCCGCTCCCCGACAAGCTCGGCCGCGGCGCGCCGGAAGGCGAGGCGTGGACCGGCTGAAGCCCCGCCTTGGCCGTCCGGCCCGCCGCGAGTGAGCGGTTGGCTGGCCGCGGGCGTTTACGGCCTCCTGTCGGCCTCCGGGCTGATCGCCGGCGCGCTGGCCGGCCTGGGGCTGCAGATGCGGCACCGGCTGATCGCGGCGGTGACCGCGGTCGGCGTCGGCCTGCTGATCGCGGCCGCCTCGCTCTACCTCATCTCCGGCGCGCTCGAGGCCGTCTCCGCCGCCACCGCGGCGTCGGGCGCGCTGGCCGGAGCGGCCGCGTTCAGCCTCGCCAATTTGGCGCTGCGACGCTGGCAGGCACAGAGCCGCAAACGCTGCGGCGAATGCGCCCCCCAGCCGCGCGAGGCCGACCTGCCCGGCAGCGGCGCCGCCATCGCCATCGGCTCTTTGCTCGATGCCGTGCCCGAAGCCCTGATCATCGGCGCTTCCGCGGCCGGCGGCGGCGAGGCGCTGCCGCCGGCCGCTTTGATCGCCGCCTTCGCGCTCGGCAATTTCGCCGAGGGCCTGTCGAGCGCGACCGGCATGCGCGACGCCGGCCGCAGCCGCCGCTACGTCCTGCTGCTGTGGACCGGCGCCACCTTGCTGACCGGCGCGGCGGCGGTCCTCGGCTTTGCTCTGTTCAGCGGCGGCGGCGGCGCCCAGCGCGGCTGGCTCGAGGCGTTCGCGGCCGGAGCGCTGCTGGCGTTGGTGGTCGAAACCATGGCGCCGGAGGCGGTCGCGGGCCATCCCGGCTTCACCGGCCTCCTCGCCATGCTCGGCTTCTCCGCCCTCCTCCTCGCCCTCGCCTGACCGTCCTCCGGCGAAAGCCGGGGTCCAGCGGCGCCTCCGAAACGCCCGGAGCCCTGAGCACAACCCGCTTCCAGTCCAGGTCCCCAGCCTCTACCCTCCGCAGCGGCGCAGCGCCTGAAGATGGGGGAATATGAACGAAGATCGGGAGGCCCCGCCGCGGCGGTCGTTCGGAGCGCGCGCCGGCATCGTCCTGCTCAATCTGCTCGCACCGGGCGCCGGCCTGATCCGGACCGGCCATTGGCGCGCGGGGCTCGGCTTCGCGGCGGGGATGTCGGTGTGGCTGCTCGCGCTGACAGCCGCCGCCGCCATGCTGCCGATGGTGACTCCGACGGGGTTCATCGTCGTGATCGTCCTGTCGCTTGTCTTCGTCATCATCCTCTTAATCGTGCCGACGGTCGCGAGCTGGCGGGCGAGCAGGTTCAGGCCGGCGGCAGTGCCTCCATGGGGGCGCTGGTACGCCCTGCTGAGCCTCTTCATCCTGTGTCAGCTCGCCAGCATCCAGGCCGTGCGCGGGCTTCACGGCTTCTATCGTCCGTTCTACGCGCCCGCCGAGGCGATGCATCCGACCATCCTCACGGGCGAGCGGTTCGTGGCCGACATGCGAGGGGACCGTGCGCCGCGGATTGGGGAGATCATTCTCCTGAACGTCGGCGACGCCATCTATGTGAAGCGCGTGGCTGCGCTGGACGGGGACCGGATCGCCATGCGGGACGGCGTGCCGATCGTGAACGGCGTTCCCGCGGCCCAGCGGGAGGTCGGGACCATTATCGTGTACGAAGATTCGGAGCCTTCCCCCTCGAAAATAATCGCGGAGCGGCTGCCGGGACAATCCGGCGAGCATCGCATCCTCGATATGGGAGTCACCGATTTCGAGGACCAGGCGGAGGTGACCGTCCCACCGGGCCATCTGTTCGTGCTGGGCGACAATCGCGATCGGTCCGCCGACAGCCGCGTCCCGCGCGATATGCACGGAGTCGAGATGTTGCCTATGGGCGATGTCGTCGGTCGGCCGCTGTTCAAGACCTGGACCGCCGACTGGCAGTGGCTCGGCACCCCGCTCGATTGAATATCGACCTCGGCCGGCACTGCCTTGGCCTCAGCGCGTTAAGGACGGTCGTTCGCTTCTGCTAACCCTTCGCCATCTTCCCTAACGGAGCGCGCATGGGCGGGACCCCGATCGGAGTAAGGCTGCTGGCCCTCCTTGCCATTTTGCTACTGCTGGTCGCGCTTCCGGCGGGCGCCTTGCTCTGGATGACCTCGGTGCCGGGCCGCTCCCATTCGGGGCCGCTGCCGCCGCTTTCGTCCGCGGAAGCCGGGCTCGCCGCGAACCTCCGCCGGCACGTTTCGGCGGTGGCGAGCGAGCCGCACAATGTCGGCTACCCCGAGGCGCTGGAGGCGTCGGCGCGCTATATCGAGCAGACGCTGGCCGGCCTCGGCTATCAGGTCCGCCGGCAGCCGTTCGCGGCCGCCGGGCAGCAGGTCCGCAATTTGGAGGTCGTGATCGAGCCCGCCGCGCCCGCCGCCGAGACGCTCGTCGTCGGCGCCCATTTTGACAGCTGCTGCGACGCGCCCGGCGCCAACGACAATGGCACCGGCACCGCCGCCGTGATCGAGCTTGCCCGCTCGCTGGCCGACCTGAGCGGCAAGTCGTCGCTGCGCATCCGGCTGGTGCTGTTCGTCAACGAGGAGCCGCCTTTCTTCAAGACCGACCTGATGGGCAGCCTCGTCTATGCGAAGCGCCTGAAGCAGACCGGCGAGCCGGTCCTCGGCATGATCTCGCTGGAGACGCTCGGCTATTATAGCGACGCTGAGCGCAGCCAGCATTATCCGCCGCCGCTCGGCCTCCTCTATCCGCACAAGGGCGATTTCGTCGCCTTCGTCGGCCTGACCTCGTCCCGCGCCTTCGTGCGCAAAGCGGTCGCCTCGTTCCGCGCCCACGCCGCCTTTCCGAGCGTCGGCGGCACCGCGCCCGGCATCGTGCCGGGCATCGACTGGTCCGATCATTGGTCGTTCGAGCAGGTCGGGATCCCGGCGCTGATGCTCACCGACACCGCGCCGTTCCGCTACCCGCATTATCACAGCATCGCCGACACGCCCGACAAGGTCGATTACGAGCGGCTCGCGCGGGTGGTGGCGGGGCTGGACCGGACGATCAGGGGCTGGGCGTTGCCGCCGACATTGGGCATGGCCGGCTAGGCCCGGCCGCCGGTCGGCCGAGCCTCAGGCGTGCGCGGCGCCTTCGGCCCGCGAAATAAAGTGGCCGGTCATACGGACCGGCCACTCCTTTGAAGCGCTCGGCTCTTCAGGTCAGAACCGGAAGTGCACACCCACGGTGGGGCGGATGCTGTCGAAGGCGATCGTATCCACCGCCGCACGGATGCCCATGTTGCTGCCGACCGCGAAATCCGCGCCGACGCCGACGAGATAGTTGCCGACGGTGTCGTCGATGTCGAGCTCGTCGTCGTCGATCACGCCTTCATCGAGGTCGAGCAGCCCTTCGGCGCTCACGTTGACCCACTGATAGCCGGCCCGGGCGAATATGACCGCTCCCAAGCCCGCACGCAGGCCGACGCGGCCGGCGGCGCCGAAGTCGGAATCGATCGGCCCGCTGCCGAGGTTGAAATTGCCCTCGACGCCGACCACCAGCGAGGAGCCCGCGTCGAAATCGACGCCGCCATAGACACCGTAGATGAGGCCGGAATCATCGACGTCGAAGCTGCCCGTGTCCACCTCATCGAGGTCCAGGCCGAGGTCGTGATGGCCGACCTGCACGCCGACGAAGGGATGAGCCCCCGTCACCGCCCCGACCTGCGCATGCGCTACGCCCGGAATGGCAAAGGCTAACAGCGCCGCGCCGGCGACTAACCCGATTCTCTTCATGATTGACCTTTCCCCACTTGTCTACCGCTTGATTGCGATCGGCAGCGGCGGCTACTTGGGGGAATAACTGTTATTGATCAAGCACCTGACCTACAATTTGAACTGGTGTGCTAGGGAAGCAACAAGCTGGATCAACTTGGGGTGGGGCAGGGCCAGGCGGCCCGGTCGCTACCTTGTCGGGGTCCGAAAGGGGAAGTGAGATTCCAGCTTGCGCTGGAATGACGGGTGGAGAGTGCGGGAAACTAAGGTCCTCCCCTGCAAATGCAGGGGAGGATTTCTGTGGGCGTCATTCCAGCGAGAGCTCAGCCCTGCAATCTCAGCGCCACCTCGTTCATGAACCGGGCATCGTCGCCCCTGGCCAGCCACTCGGCCTCGGCGGCGATCGCGCCGAGCATATCCGCCAGATCGTCGGTCTCGGCTTTCGCGTAACTGCCGAGCACGTGGCCGGTCACCCGGTCCTTGTGGCCGGGATGGCCGATGCCGATCCGGACGCGGCGAAAGGCGTTGCCGATATGGGCTTCGGTCGAGCGGAGGCCGTTATGGCCGGCGGTGCCGCCGCCAAGCTTCACCTTGACCTTGAACGGCGCGAGATCGAGCTCGTCGTGGAACAGGGTGACGTCGCCAGCCTCCTTCTTGAAGAAGTCCATGGCGGAGCGGACCGATCGGCCGCTGTCGTTCATGAAGGTGGCCGGCTTCAGCAGCAATATGCGCGCGCCGCCGATCCGGCCTTGCTGCGCCCAGCCCTGGAACGTCTTCTTGGGCGGATCGAAACGGTGCACCTCGGCGATGGCGTCGATCGCCATGAAGCCGACATTGTGCCGGTGCATCGCATATTGCGCGCCGGGATTGCCGAGGCCGACCCAGATCTGCACGGGCTCGAACTCCCCATCCGCCGCCGCCTCCGCCAAATCCGGCTGGCCCGGCACCTCCACCTTTTTGGGTGCGAAGAGGGCGCCGAGCCGGCCGAGCAAGGACAAAGGCTTATTCCTGCGTCTGGGCGGGATCGTCCTCGGGCTCGTCGCCGCGGGTGGCCTCGGTCGCCGGGACCTCGTCGGCCGGCGGTGTCGCGTCGTCGTCGGTCTCGGCCTTCAGGCCCGAAGGCGCGACGATGGTGGCGATGGTGAAGTCGCGGTCGGTGATCGCCGATTCGGAGCCCCCCGGCAGCGTCACCGCTGAAATGTGGAGCGAATCGCCGATGTCGAGGCCCGCCAGGCTGATCGTCACTTCGTCCGGAATCTCGGCGGCGTCGCAGACCAGCTCGAGCTCGTGACGGACGGTGTTGAGCACGCCGCCGCGGCGCAGGCCGCGCGATTCCTCCTCGTCCACGAACCGGATCGGGATCGCGACGGTAACCTTGCTGTGCTCGGAGATGCGCAGGAAATCGACATGCAGCGGCCGGTCGGTGACCGGGTGGAACTGGACGTCCTTGGGCAGGGTCCGCGCCTGGCCGCCGGCGACGTCGATCATCACGACCGAGTTCATGAAGTGGCCGCCGGACAGCATCTTGTTCAGCGCCTTTTCC
>DASVRK010000141.1:0-4203 GCA_036388655.1 Allosphingosinicella sp.
CTGCAAGGCGCAATGGCGCTGCCGCGACTGCCTTGAGCCGTTCGACCTGTTCAAATGCCATTGATTGAACGACAGCCCCGGGAAGCGCCGCGATGAGCGCCGGTTTCCATAGCCTCGAGATCGCCGAGATCGTGTCCGAAACGGCGGAGGCGAAGTCGATCCGCTTCGATCTGCCCGAGGCGCTGCGCCAGACCTTTTCCTTCAAGCCCGGCCAGCATTTGACGCTCAAGGCTGAGATCGAAGGTGAAGACGTCCGGCGCAATTACTCGCTCTGCGTCGCGCCGCAGGAGGGCGAGCTCAAGGTCACCGTCAAGCGCATCGCCGGCGGCGTCTTTTCCAACTGGGCCAACGACCATCTGAAGCCGGGCGACGCGATCGAGGTGATGCCGCCGCACGGCAGCTTCACCTGGGACTTCAGGCCGGGTGCGAACCGCCATTATGTCGGCTTCGCCGGCGGCTCCGGGATCACGCCGCTCATGTCGCTGATGAAGACGGCGCTGACGACCGAGCCGGACAGCCGCTTCACCTTGCTCTACGGCAATCGCGACAGCCAGTCGGTGATCTTCCTCGAGAAGTTGGGGCAGCTCAAGAATCGTTTCATGAGCCGCCTCCAAGTCCATCATTTCCTTGCCGAAGAAGCCGAGGACATCGAGCTGTTCAACGGGCTGCTCGATCGCGACAAATGCGACGACATCCTCGCCCGTCTGCTCGATCCCAAGGCGGTCGACGCCTTCTTCATCTGCGGCCCCGGGCCGATGATGGATGCCGCCGAGGCCGCGATCATGGCGCACGGCGTGCCGCACGAGCGCATCCTGATCGAGCGTTTCACCGCCGGCCGCCCCTCGGCCGCGATCGCCGCCCAGATGCAGGCGCTCCAGCAGGAGGCGCAGGGGCTGGGAATGCTGGTCACGCTCGACGGCCGCAAGCGGCGGGTGCCGTTCGACGCCGCCGCGGGCAATATCCTCGACAGCGCCCGCACCGCCGGCCTGCCGGCGCCGTTCGCCTGCAAGGCCGGCGTCTGCGCCACCTGCCGCGCCCGCGTCGTCTCCGGCGAGGTCGAGATGGCTGCGCGCTACGGGCTCAGCGACGACGAGGTCGCCGCCGGCTACGTCCTCACCTGCCAGTCGGTGCCGAAAGGCGAGGGCGTCGAGATCGACTACGACGCCTGAAGCTCGGCCCTTATTAGCCCTTGGAGCATCAGATTAACTGACATCTCGGCAAGTGCTTTCGGGCCGATCTTGCCGTCAGCTCTGAACCAGGTGTGGGTCCAGTTGATCATCCCGAAGAACAGCATCGCCAGCGGCAGCGCGAGCGGCCGCGCGTCCGGCCTGATCTCGCCCATCAGGGCTTCGACCACGGCGATGATCCGCCGCTGCTTGGCGACCACTTCCTCGCGCCGTCCCGACGGCAGGTTGTCGAGCTCGTTCAGCAGCACCTTGTGGCTGTCCTGCGCGCCGACATAGAGTTGCATGAAGGCGATGGCGAGGGCGCGCAGCCGCTCCTCCGGGCTGCCGGCGCGGACGGCAGCGTCGGCCGCCTCCACGAGCGCGTCGAGATGCGCCGCCATGACTTCGTAGAGGATATCCTCCTTGCCCGGGAAATAATGGTAGATCAAAGATTTCGACGTGCTGCACGCCTGGGCGAGGTCCGCGATCGACGCGCCGTTGAAGCCGCGCCGGGCGTAGAGCCGCGCCGCCTCCGCGACGATGCCGTCGCGGCGCTTGTCGTAATCGGGGGATTGGGGCCGGGCCATCGCCGCCGCACCTTAAAGCGCTCCGCGCCAAGGTCCACTTCCCTCATCACCCCCAGTTCGGGGTGAGCCCCCGCCCGGCTTACTTGCTCGAGGATCCCGCTCCGGCGCGGTGGCCGCTCGCGCCCGCCCAATCCTGGCCGTCCATGTCGCGGTCGTAATCGACCACCGCGCGGGTGACGCTCTGCATCATCTGCATGCGCTGCGGGACCGGCGCGGCCGTGCGGCGGATCATCACCGCGACCGCATAGGAGCGGCCGTTGGGCGCGGTGACGATGCCGATGTCATTATAGCCGCTCTGGGTGGCGCCCAGCACCTGGCCGGTGCCGGTCTTGTGCGCCAGCCGGTAACCGGGCGCGAGTCCGGCCTTGAGGCGCTGCGGCCCGGTCTTGGTGTTGGACATGATCGCGATCAGCCGCTGGGTCGAGCTGGCGGAGAGCAATTCGCCGCGCTTCAGCCGCGCCAGCGCGTCGACGATGCCGAGCGGCGTCGCGCCGTCGATGGGATCGGAGACGTAGCGGTTGTAAGCCGCTTGCCGCACCGAGGCGGGGACGCCGGCGCGGGCGGTGTAGAAAGCCCGGCCGACCGAATATTCCGGGCGCCAGGTGAGGCCGGCAATGCCCGCCTGCAGCAGCTTTTCGCCCGGGCCGAAGCGGATGCCGTCGATGCCCTTGCGGGCGAGGAAGTCGCGCACCGCCTCGGGGCCGCCGGCGCGGCGCATGACCACGTCGTTGGCGGTGTTGTCGCTCTGCTGGAGCGCGCGGTGGAGCAGGTCGCTGACGTTGGTGTTGAACCCGCCGCCCTTGATCATGGCGCGGATCGGCTGGTGGAACACCGTCATGTCCTGGTGGCGGACCGTCACCGGGCTGTAGATGTCGAGCTCGCCGCGGTCGATCTTGTCGAGCGCGGTCAGCGCCACCCAGAATTTGCTCACGCTCTGCTGCGGAAAGTGGCGCGCGCCGTCATAATGGCTGACCCAGCCGGTCTGGATGTCCTTGACCGCGATGCCGACGTCGCCGTTGAAGCCGCGGCCGATAAGGGCGACGCGGCTGTCGAGGCTGCGCTGCGCCGACAGGACGGCGGGGGGCGTGGCGGGGAGATATTGCCGCGTGAAGGGCTGGCTGGCGCGCGGCGCCGCGCGCGGCGGCGGCGGATAGCTTTGCGCCGCTTTGCTGGTCGGAAGCGTGGCGGCGAGGGTGCCGGAAAGGCCGATCACGCCGACGAGGGCGGCCTTGGTTGCGCGGCTCAGCTTCCGCCGACCGGCAGGCGTACGCGATACTTTCACTTGCCCCTCCTAACGCCTTTTACCCGAACGGTTTTATATACCCGACCGGCAATTGCTGTCAGCTGAATTGGTTTTGGCGTGGGATCAACCGTTCATCCTCCGGGCCGAGGCGAGTCGGGGGCGTGCAACTATTCCGCCAGCCACTCATCCTCGGCACTTCCGATCGGCATTCCCGGCGGGATTTGCGGGGCTCGCTTGGGGTCGGCGAGCACCTTGTCGAGCGCTTCGCGGTCGGCGAGCAGCCGCGCCAGCCCCCGCGCCCAATCCTGCTCGGCTTCATTGCCTTCGCGCTTCTGGAGCATCGCCGCCAGCCGCCGCAGCCTTTGGTCGAGCGCGGGCGCCAGCGTCGGCGACAAAGCCGGGTCGCGCTGGACGCGGGCGAGGGCGAGCGCGACGGTGGTGGCGACGCGCCGCTGCACGGCCCCGCGGGAGTCGTCGCCGCGCTGGTCGGCGAAGCTGTCCGTGATCACCCGGTCGATCACCTCGTGGGGGCCGAGCGCGGCGCCGTCGACGCTATTCTAAATCTGGAGGCGGTTGAGCCGCTCGGGCGCGAGCAGCGCGTTCAAGGTCACGGTGGCGGCGGCTTCGCTGGCGGCGAGCGGGTCGAACACCGGCCCGCCGGCGGTGCGGAAAATCTCGATGTCATATTGCCGGTCCGGATTGCCCGACCAGCCGGCCGACAGATACGGGAGGAGGCCGGCAGGCACTTCGAGCTCGGCCGGACGAAGGGTCGCCAGCAGCGCCTCGAGCGCGCGCCGCTGCGCCGCCTCCGCCACCAAGGTCGCGGCCTCGCGCCCATCGCCGCGCAGCGAATAGCTGAAGTCGACGCCGCCGACGAGCTTGGCGGCGGCATCCACCTGGTAGCGGTGGAGCAGCCAGATCGGCACGAACTTGCGGCGAAGGTTCGCGACCGGCTCGACCCCGGCCAACGCGCCGACGCCGAACCGCTCGACCGCGGCGCGGCGGACGGCAGTCATGCGCTCGAGCTCCGTGGCCGGGTCGCCAAAATCGTCCCAGATCGCGCCTTGCGGATGGCCGCTACCGGTCGGCCGCGCGTCATTGTCGGCGACAAAGCGCAGCCCTTCGGCGACGGCGGCGGCGGCCTTGGTAAGGGCTTCCGCCTCGCTGTCGGTGCCGTAGAGCCAGTCGACCGCGAACATGTCCCAGC
>DASVRK010000142.1:0-11413 GCA_036388655.1 Allosphingosinicella sp.
CGAGGCTGCGGCTGCGCTTCATCGCGGAGGCGTCGTAGGCGTTGGGCTCCTCCCGCCAGACGAGGCGGTAGCCGCCGCGCGCGATGCCCTCGACCGGCGGCGGCGCCGGGCGCTCGACCCGGGCGCGCAGGAAGCCGTCCCAATCGTGCGGCGCCACGCGGTTCAGCGCCGCCACCAGATCCTCGAACGTATAGGTGATCTCGCCCCAGTCGCCGTTGCTGATGCCGAAGAAGGCGCGCGCAAAATCGTCGAGCGAGCGCCGGCCGCCGGTCTTCTCCCGGATCAAAGTATCGACGTCGAGCCAGATGAGCGCGCTTTCGCTGTAATAGTCGCCGCCCCGCTGCCAGGTCGGATAGGCCGCGGCCTGGCCGTAGGCGAGGATCGGCTGGTTGGTGGTGTCGGCGAGCGGGCGCCAGCTGCGGCCGGCCTGGAGCGTGTAATAAGCCGCGTGGCTCGCGATCTCGCCGAGCGCCACGTCCATCGGCACCACGCCCGAGCGGGCGCCGAGCACAATGTCCCAATAGCTGGTCTGCCCTTCATAGACCCACTGCAGGCTGTTGCGCATCGGCGTCCGGTAATCGGGGGTCCAGAGATCGGCCGGGCGGCGGAACTTGCCGTTCCAGCTATGGGTGAATTCATGCGGCAGCAGCCCGCGCGTCGATCCGGTATTCTCCCAGTCGGTGAAATAGTTGCGCGGCACCGCATTTTCGGAGCTGCGATGATGTTCGAGACCGATCCCGCCAAGCTCGTCCGACAGCGCGAGCAGGAATTCGTAGCGGTCGAAATGCTTGGACCCGAACGTCTTCACCGTCTGGTCGACCAGCCGGCGGTGCACCGCGATCTGCTCGGGCGTGGCGGCCAGATCCTCCGGCCGGTCGGCGAAGACGTTGAGGTCGACATTGTGGCCGAGGTCCCAGCGGCGATAATGGCGGCCGGCGAACATCGGGCTGTCGACCAGCGTCTCGTAGCTGGTGACGCCGTAGCTCAGCCTGTTGCCCACGCGGGTCTCGCCGTCGAGCGCGGCCACTCCGGTCCAGCCCGCGGGCAGGGTCACCGACGCCCGGATCATGATCCGCCGCGTATAATGGCCGGCCGGATAGAGCGCGACCTTCTCCCACTGCAGGTTGAGCATTTCAGGGGTCATCTCGACCCGGCCGATGTCGCCCGGCGAGGACGAGATATAGTCGAACGCTACCTCGAGCGCGGCCGCGCCGGCCGGCACCTCGACGTCGAAGGCGTACATGTCGGTCGGGTTGCGCCGCCACGCCAGCGGCCGCCCGCCGGCGCTGATCCTCAGCCCGGCCACCGCCTCGATCGGGCCGGTCGGGGCGTGGTTGCCCGGCAGCCAGCGCGCGTAGCGGAGCGTGATCGGTCCCGACGCGACGACCGGGATGGTCTCGCGCACCCGGAAGATGCCGCGGGCGGTGTCGGTCGCGTCGACATCCAGGGTGAGGGTGCCGGGATAGGGTATGTCCCTCGCCGGATTGTCGGTCTCGGGCGCGACCGGCCCCGCCGGCATGCTGTTCTGGGCAGCGGCCGGGAGGGCCAGAGCGAGGATCGGCAGCAGCAGGAATAGGCGCACGGGGGATTCTCCGAACGGGTGTAAGGCGTTGCCCCGCGATGGCCCAAGCGGCGCCGCCCGTCCAGCCTCGTCAGGCCGCCTTCGCCGCCTTCGCCCGCTCGATCGCCTCGGCGATGATCCGGCACGCGTCCTCGCGCCCCAGCCAATGGCCGACCCGGACCCACTTTTCGGCCTCGAGATCCTTATAGTGGGTGAAGAAATGCTCGATCTGCTGGCGAACGATGCTCGGCAGGTCCTCGGCTTCCTCGACATCCTGATAATAAGGGAAGGTGGTGTCGACCGGCACGCACAGCACCTTCTCGTCGCCGCCGGCCTCGTCTTCGAGCAGCAGCACCGCGATCGGCCGCACCCGCACCACCGAGCCGGGGATGAAGGGCGATCGCGCCACCACCATCGCGTCGAGCGGGTCGCCGTCGGGCGAGAGGGTGTGGGGGATGAAGCCGTAATTGGTCGGGTAGCGCATCGGCGTGTGCAAAATCCGGTCGACCCAGATCGCGCCCGATTTCTTGTCGAACTCATACTTGACGGGCTCGCCGCCCACCGGCACTTCGATGATGACGTTGACTTTGTTCGGCGGGTCGTCGCCGATAGGGATGAGGTCGATGTTCATGGGCGGGCGCTACTCCAAGAGCGCTGCCAGCGAAAGCCGGGATGACGGCTCAGCTTTCCACGCGCCGCAAAGATGCTAAGGGCGCGGGCATGAGCAAGGGCCCGCAGCGGATCAGAGGCACCCAGGACATCTGGGGCGAGGAAGCCGATCGCTTCAGAGCGGTGGTCGAGGCGTTCGACCGCGTGCGCCGGCTCTACGCCTTCCAGCGGGTCGAGTTGCCGGTATTCGAGGCGACCGAGGTCTTCGCCCGCTCGATCGGCGAGACCACCGACATCGTCTCCAAGGAGATGTACACCTTCCCCGACCGCGGCGGCGACATGCTGACGCTCCGCCCCGAATTCACCGCCGGCATCTGCCGCGCCTATCTGTCGGAAGGCTGGCAGCAGCACGCGCCGATGAAGCTGGCGACCGACGGCCCGGTGTTCCGCTACGAGCGGCCGCAAAAGGGCCGCTTCCGCCAGTTCCACCAGCTCGACGCCGAGATCATCGGAACCGATGCTCCGGCCGCCGATGTCGAGCTGCTCGCTTTGGCCGACCAACTGCTGCGCGAGCTCGGCATCGCGGAGGGCGTGACGCTGCAGCTCAACACGCTCGGCGACGCGGCGACGCGCGAGGCCTGGCGCGCAGCCCTGGTCGACCATTTCGAGGCGCACAGGGGCGAGCTTTCCGAGGACAGCCTGACGCGGCTGGACAAGAACCCGCTCCGCATCCTCGACAGCAAGGACCCGCGCGACCGGCCGATCGCCGACGCCGCGCCGGCGATCGACGATTTCCTGACTGCCGAAGCTTCCGACTTCTTCGCGGCGGTAACCGCCGGGCTCGACGCGGCCGATGTCGCCTGGACGAGGAACTCGCGGCTCGTACGCGGCCTCGATTATTATCGCCACACCGCCTTCGAGTTCGTCACCGATTGCCTCGGCGCTCAGGGGACGGTGCTCGCCGGCGGCCGCTATGACGGCCTGATCGAGAGCTTGGGCGGCCCGCACACGCCGGCGGTCGGCTGGGCAGCTGGGATCGAGCGGCTGGGGATGCTGACCGAGCTGCCGCCCTCGGGCAAGATGGACGTGGCGCTGGTCCCGCTCGGCCCGGCGGCCGAGGCGGCGGCTGTCGGCATGGCGGCAAATCTGCGGCGCCACCGGATAGCCTGCGAGATGGCCTATAAGGGCAATATGAAGAAGCGCATGTCGGCCGCGGGTAAATCGGGAGCGGTGATTGCCCTCATCCTTGGCGACGAAGAGCTCGCTCGAGGCGAGGTTACGATGAAGGATCTCGCCAGCGGGGCCCAATCCAGTCTCTCGCTCGACGACCGTTTCGCAGAGGCGGTAGAGGGGCAGCTGGCAGAGTTGGCTCGCGGCCCATTGGCCGGTTGGACCATCTACGCTCCGGAGCGGACCTCCTCGGCATGACCTCCATCTCCGACGCGCGGATCGCGCAGATCGAGGCGCGGCGCGACGAGTTGCAAAATGCGATGGCGGCGCCGGACCTCGCGCCCGACGCCTTCGTCAAGCTCTCCAAAGATTATGCCGAGATCGAGCCGGTCGCCGCCGCGGCGCGCGAGGTGCGGCGGCTCCGGGCCGAGCTCGACGTGCTCGCCGGGATGGCGGATGACCCCGAGTTCAGGGACATGGCCGCCGAGGAAGCCGAGGCGATCCGCCGCAAGCTGCCCGAGGCCGAGCGCGGGCTGGCGCTTAAGCTGCTGCCGCGCGACGCCGCCGACGACCGCCCGGCGATGCTCGAAATCCGCGCCGGCACCGGCGGCGACGAAGCCGCCTTGTTCGCCGGCGACCTGTTCCGAATGTACCAGCGTTATGCCGAGGAGCAGGGCTGGCGGGTCGAGACGATCTCCGCCAGCCCATCCGACGTCGGCGGCTTCAAGGAGGTGGTCGCCTCGGTCACCGGCCAGGGCGTGTTCGCGCGGCTGAAGTTCGAAAGCGGCGTCCACCGCGTGCAGCGCGTGCCCGCCACCGAAAGCGGCGGCCGCATCCACACCTCGGCCGCTACGGTCGCGGTCCTGCCCGAGGCCGAGGATGTCGACGTCCAGATCGACGAGGCGAGGGACCTGCGGATCGACGTCTACCGCTCGTCGGGACCCGGCGGCCAGTCGGTCAACACCACCGACAGCGCGGTCCGCATCACCCACCTTCCGAGCGGCCTCGTGGTGATCCAGCAGGACGAGAAGTCGCAGCACAAGAACAAGGCCAAGGCGCTGAAGGTGCTTCGGACGCGCCTCTACGAGCTCGAGCGCGAGCGGCTCGCGAGCGAGCGCGCCGGCGCGCGCAAGTCGATGGTCGGCTCGGGCGACCGGTCGGAGCGCATTCGCACCTATAATTTCCCGCAGGGTCGGGTCACCGACCACCGCATCAACCTCACCTTGCACCGGCTGCCGGAAATCCTCGCCGGCCCCGGGCTGGGCGAGCTCGTGTCGGCGCTTATCGCCGAGGATGAGGCCGAGCGGCTGGCGAGCCTGGATGAGCAATAGCCGCCTTCCCGTGAAGGCGAGGGCGGAGTGAAGGTGCGCGAGGCGCTGGCGGCGGCGACACGGCGGCTCGCCGCGACCAGCGATACGCCCCGGCTCGACGCCGAACTGCTGATGGCGCGTGCGCTCGGGGTTGAGCGCGAGGCGCTGCTCCTTTCACCGCTGGAAACGGATGCGCCCGACGCGTTCGAGCCGCTGCTCGCGCGGCGGGAGGCAGGGGAGCCGATCGCTTATATAAGCGGCCGGCGCGCCTTCTGGACCATTGAGTTGGAAGTGGGCCCCGGCGTCCTCATCCCACGGCCCGACAGCGAGACCCTGATCGAAGCCGCGCTCGCCCATTTCGGCGCGCCGGGTCCCGCCACGATCCTCGATCTCGGCACCGGCCCGGGCACCTTGCTGCTCGCATCGCTCGATCAATGGCCGCGCGCGCGCGGCGCGGGCATAGACGGGTCGCAGGCGGCGCTCCGGATAGCAGAGCGAAACGCCGAGCGGCTGGGCCTTGGCGGGCGCGCACAGTTCAGGCTCGGCGACTGGGGCGAGGGCATCGCGGAGCGGTTCGACCTTATCCTGTGCAACCCGCCTTATGTGGAAGCCGGCGCCGAGCTGCCGCGCGATGTCGCCGATTGGGAGCCGAAGGAGGCGCTGTTCGCCGGACCGGACGGGCTCGATGAGTATCGTCGCCTGGCGCCGCAGATCGGCCCTCTGCTCGCCTTGGGCGGGATCGCCTGCATCGAGATCGGCGCCGGCCAGGCCGATGCGGCGTCCGCTTTGTTCGCGGCGGAAGGGCTCACCGTCCGCCTTCGGCGCGACCTTGGCGGGCGGCTTCGTTGCTTGGTCGTATCGAGTTGATCCAGCGCAACATCTTTCCGCTTGGATTTACCCGCGCAAATAGCTACATAGGGCGCAGGGACGGGGCCTGACACAGCTTGAACGCGTGAGGCTAGCCGTCGCCGACCCCCGACTGCTTCGGCGTCCTTGGACCGCCCGGCGTGAGGAGGCGAGAGCTTCGCGGCTCCGCCATACAGGTCGCGCAAAATCAATACGGCCGGGAAGGGCCCGGCCGGCGTGGCAAGAGAGACCACCAGACGAGGGCTTACGCTTGATTAACATTCGTCAGAACGGCCGCAGGCGTGGCCGTGGCGGCGGACCCCGCTCGCCGAACAATACGCCGAACCCGGGTAACCGCCAAGATAATCGCTCGCGCGGCAATGCCGTCCAGCTTCACGAAAAGTACAAAGCGCTCGCTCGCGACGCGCAGCTTTCCGGCGACCGCGTCCAGACGGAATATTTCCTTCAGTTCGCGGACCATTATTTTCGTGTGCTGAGCGAGAACCGCCCGCGCTTCGAAGAGCAGCGGCCGCGGCGCGACGACTTCAACAGCTTCGACGACGAGGACCAGGACGACGGCGTCCAGGCCGACGGTCAGGACGACGGCGAGGATCGCAATGATCGCAATGATCGCGACGGCCGGTTCGACCGTGAGCCGCAGCGGCCCCAGCGGGAGTCGCGCTTCGACCGCGAGCCCCGGGCGGAGCGCGAGCAGCGCGCCGAGCGCGGCCCCCGCGCCGACCGCGAAGACCGGCCCAGCCGCGAAGATCGTCCCGGCCGCGAAGATCGGTCCGACCGTGAAGACCGCGGCGAGCGCGAGCAGCAGCAGGCGGAAGCCGAAGCCCAGCCTGAGCGCGAGGCGCGCACCGGCGGCCTTCGTCCGCGCCGCCCGCGTCCGCGCCGCGACCGCGCCGACGAGCAGCCGGAAGCGAATGGCGACGAGCGGATCTCGCTCGAAGTGCTTCCGCCGGCGATCGCCCCGGTCGGCGATGGCGGCGAGGCTCCGAAGCCGCGCCGCCGCACCCGCCGGCCGGCCGCCGACGGACCGGACGAGATCGCTCCGGCCGCCTGACCGGCTTCATCGAATTACAGGATGGGCGGCGCTCTCCGGGGCGCTTGGCCAGGCCGGCGCTGAAGCGCCAGCCTGCGGTCTGGACCCCTGCCTTCGCAGGGGAACAGGTACGCTTCGCAGGGGAACAGGTGCGCCACTCGTGCCCCTGCGAAGGCAGGGGCCCAGACCAGGCGAAGCCTGTCGAACCAGGGTCGGGTAGAGGTCGCGCAGTCCGCGCATCTGTGCCGTTGCGGCCGCTCCCATGGGTGTGAACACATCGACATTCATCCAGGGCGCCGCCCTTTCTCGTTCGGGCTTGGCTCCCGTAACAATAATGTCACCCAAACGTCTTCCGGCTGTCACCGATCTGTCTTAGCCCGGCCTTGAGCGGCCCCGGCAAAGGGCGGGGCATTGGTGCGAGACGGGGGACCGATCATGAAGACAATCAGCCTGGCGGGCTTGCTCGCCGCCACTGCGCTTACCGCCGCCGCGCCCGCGCGCGCCCAGGATGCTCCCGCGGACATCGCCGCCGAACTCGCCGCGATGCGCGCCAAGATCGACAGCCTCGAGGCCAAGGTGAAGGAGCTCGAAGGCGCCAAGGCCGCCGCCGTGCCGAGCTGGAAAGGCGCGCCGCAATTCAGCGACAAGGAAAGCGGCTGGTCGTTCAAGCCGCGCGGACGGCTCCAGTTCGACGCCGGCTATGTCGAGAGCCCCGACGGCGTCGACGATCGCGGCCTCGGCTTCGGCACCGAGCTTCGCCGCGGTCGCCTCGGCGTCGAAGGCACCATCCCGGGCGGCTTCGGCTACAAGTTCGAGATCGACTTCGCCGACAACGAGGTCGAGGTCACCGACGCCTTGCTGTCCTACGACTTCGCCGAAAATGCGGGCCTGGTCGTCGGCCAGCACAATCCGTTCCAGTCGCTCGAGGAGCTGACCAGCTCGCGCTTCACCTCCTTCATGGAGCGCGCCGCCTTCACCGATGCGTTCAACTTCGAGCGCCGCGTGGGCGTCTCGCTCGGCTATGCCAACGGCCCGCTGATCGCGCAGGTCGGGGTCTTTTCCGACAATATCGGCGACCTCGCCGAAGCCGGCGACGAGAATAATTCGCGCAGCATCGACGCGCGCCTCGTCTACGCGCCCAAGCTCGGCGAGACCCAGCTCCACCTCGGCGGCTCGGCGCATTTCCGCACCAACGACGATCTCGTCGATCTCGAGGCGACCACCCGCTACCGGCAGCGGCCCTTCATCCACACCACCGATACCCGCTTCCTCGCCACCCCCAGCCTCGCGGTCGGCAAGGAGAGCCATTACGGCCTGGAGGCGGCGGCGATCCGCGGCCCCTGGCATGCCGCCGGCGAGGTGCATTGGCTGAAGGCGAACCTCATCGACGACGGCAACGATCCCACCTTCTTCGGAGGCTACGCGGAGGTCGGCTATTATCTGACCGGCGAGACTCGCGGCTACAAGGCCGGCGCCTTCGATCGCACCAAGGTCCTCCGCCCGGTCTCCGACGGCGGCATCGGCGCCTTCCAGGTCAATTTGCGCTACGATTATCTCGACCTCATCGACCAGGGCGTCGTCGGCGGCAAGCAGAGCGGCTACCAAGCCTCGCTGATCTGGATCCCGCAGGACCATGTCCGCTTCCTCCTCAATTACGGCCACCTTCGCTACGACGATGCGGCGGTGGTGCCGGTGGACGGCGACAATGATTACGGCATCAACGTGCTCGGCGCCCGGGCACAGGTCGACTTCTAAGTCGCTCCGGCCGCGAGGGATTGACAGGACGGGCCGCCGCGTAACACGCTTCCCCCGGGTCGAGGGGGGCCTCGTCATGCGTTACCTGTTATCGATTTCAGCGGCCCTGGCCGCGCCGGCTTTGGCTCAATCGGCCCCGGGCGAGCTCAAGGTCACCATCTATAACGACAATCTCGGGCTGGTGCAGGATACGCGTCAGCTCAACATCCCGGCCGGGCGCTCGCGCCAGGAATTCCCCGACGTGTCGGCCCAGATCAGGGCCGAGACCGTCTCCTTCGCCGCCGCGGGGGCCGGCATCGTCGAGCAGAATTTCGATTACGACCTTCTCTCCCCCACCAAGCTGATGGAAAAGGCGGTCGGCAAGACCGTCACCATCGTCCGCATCAACCCCGCCACCGGCAGCGAGACCCGCGAACAGGCGAAGATCCTTTCCACCAATGGCGGCGCCGTCCTCCAGATCGGCAACCGCATCGAAGTGCTGCGGGACGATGGCCTTCCCGTGCGGGTGATCTTCGACCAGGTGCCCGAGAATCTGCGCGCGCGCCCGACGCTGTCGGTGACGGTCGAGAGCAGCCGCGCGGGCACCCGGCCGGCGCGGCTCACCTACCTCACGCCCGGGCTCGGCTGGCGGTCCGACTATGTCGCCTTGTTCGACGAAGCGGCGGGACGGCTCAACCTGCAGGGCTGGATCACGCTCACCAACAGCACCGGAACCGCTTATCGGGACGCCGACGTCGTGATGGTCGCGGGAACGCCCAGCCGCGAACGCGACGACCAGGACAGCCGCCGCTATCGCCCGGAGAATGACAGTCTCCGGTCGGCCGGAACCGAGAGCGGCGACCGGGCCCGGCTCGGCGAATATTATCTCTATCCGCTGGCCGAGCGGACCACGATCGCCGACGCGCAGACCAAGCAGGTGAGCTTCCTCGACGTCGAGGGGGTCGGTGCCGGCAAGGGATATGAGTTCCGCGCTGAGTGGCTCGAGACGAGCGACACGCCCCGCAGCGCATCGACCGTGATCAAGTTCGCCAACAGCCAGAAGTCCGGCGTCGGCGATCAGCTGCCCGCGGGCGTGGTCCGGGTCTACCTCAAGGATATGCGAGGGCAGCCGCAATTCGTCGGTGAAAGCCGGATCCCGCACACCCCGATGGGCTCCGAGCTCGCGGTCCGCACGGGCGAAGCGTTCGACGTCAAGGTCAAGGCGGTCGTGGAGAAACGCGAGAAGCTCAGGAGCGACCAGTGGGAGCTCAGCGAACGCTACCGGATCAGCGATTCGAGAAGCGGAAGCTATGTGAGGACGGTGGAGACCAATCCCACCTTCTATCGGACCACCATGGTCTACACGCTGACCAACGCGCGCCCCGCGCCGGTGACGGTCGATCTGGTGCAGGCCGGGCTCGACCGCGGCGGCTTCCGCGATACCCGCGTCCCCAGCGAAACCATAAAGGGCCGGCAACGCTCGATCGACGAACGGCTCTACCTCGTCAGCGTCCCGGGCAATAGCGAGACGGTGATCCGCGCGACTTACGACACCCGATACTGATCATGCGCACGGCGTTATCGGCGCTGCTGCTGCTTGCGGCGCCCGGCTTCGCCGGGGCGCAGCCGCTCGTCGTTTCTCCCGCGCCGGAGGCGGTGTCGGTCACGGTCTATCGCGTCCATGAGGGTGAGCTCGATCTCGACTGGCTGGGCGGCTATGCGCTTGTGACCGAAACCCGAACCGTCGATCTTCCGCGGGGGCCGAGCGAACTTCGGTTCGAGGGCGTGGCCGGCGGCATCATCCCGGTCAGCGCGATCGTGGCAGGGTTGCCCGGCGGCGTGGTCGAAAAGAACCGCGACGCGCGCCTGTTGTCCCCCGGCCGCCTGATCGACGCCAGCCTCGGCAAGCGCGTCCACATCCGCCGCACCAACCGCGCGACGGGCACGGTTGCCGAAACGGAAGCGGTGCTTCGTTCGGGACCGGACGGCGTCGTGCTCGAAACGGCCGAAGGTATCGAGGCGCTCCGCTGCACGGGGCTGCCGGAAACTTTGGTCTACGTTTCCGCGCCGGATGGTCTTACCGCCAAGCCGACGCTGGCCGTGAGAACGGCCACGGCGGCGGCGGCCCGCGCCACCGTCAGGCTCTCCTATCTGGCGACCGGGTTCGACTGGCGCGCCAATTATGTGATCAACATGGCGCCGGACCGCCGAAGCCTGGACCTGTTCGCCTGGCTCACCCTCGCTAACGGCAACGACGAAAGCTTCGTCGCCGCGCAGGCCATGGCGGTGGCCGGGCTCCCGGCGAGGGAGGACGAGGAGGAGCAGGGCGGCTCGCGCGTGCCGGCTGAAATCCGGCTCCGCTGCTGGCCGACCGGCCGGACAAGCGACGCCGCCCCTCCGGAGCTGCCCCATCCGTCCCCTCCAGGGGAAGCGCTGGAGGGCGAGGGCGAAGAAGCCATCGTCGTGACCGGCAGCCGGGTGCAGGAGGTGAAGCTGGCGATCCCGGTCGCCGCGATCATGGCCGGCCAGGAAGAGCTGGGCGACCTCAAGCTGTACCGAATTCCGGAGCCGGTCACGGTGGCGGCCCATTCGCAAAAGCAGGTGGCGCTGCTCGCCCGGCCCGGCGTCAGGTTCGAGCGCCTCTACGGCGCCGTGCTCTCCGCGCTTCACTACGATGATGAAGAGGATCCGCAGCCGGCGGAGATCCTGCTCCGGCTGAAGAACGACAAAAAGCGGGGGCTTGGAATGCCATTGCCTTCCGGCACCGCGGCAATTTTCGAGTCCGTCGGCGGGCGGCCGATGCTCGCCGGCGAGGCGTCCGTGCTGGATACCGCGGTCGGACAGGAGCTGGACCTTCGCGTCGGCGAGGCTGCCCATGTCCTGATCGGCCAACGGCGGATCCAGGACCCGGCTGAGCGGGAGGATGACGGTGACGAGGTGCTCCCGCGTCGCTTCGAGGTCGAGATCACCAACGCCGAGCCGCGCCCGGTCCTCGTTGAGACGCTGTTTCGTGTGAGCGAGGGATGGCGGCTGGTGCGGCCCAGCCGGAAGCTGGGCGTCCGCGACGGCCGCCATATGTGGCGGGCCAAGGTTCCCGCGAAAGGCCGGCTGACGCTCGGCTATGTGATGGAA
>DASVRK010000143.1:0-21477 GCA_036388655.1 Allosphingosinicella sp.
CGGCGACGGAACCTATGCGACGGCCGAGGGGCGGAAGACGCTGGTCGGCGTGGAAAGGGTCCTGGTCGTCGGCAGCGGCCACGACGACCGCATGTCAGGCGGCTCGGACAATGATTCCCTGAACGGGGGCCAGGGCAATGACATGCTCAAGGGCGGAGCGGGCGACGACACCCTGACCGGAGAGGCCGGTGCGGATTCGCTGTACGGAGAGGATGGCGACGACACTTTCCTCGACAGTCCGCTCCATGGCGGTCCCGCGGACCGCCTTCTGGACGGTGGCGCCGGGATCGACCGGGCCCAAATATACCTGCCGGATCACACGGCGGACATAGTGTTCAGCATTCGCAACCCCGCCCGGAACGCGAACTTCGGCTCGACGGTGGTGCGCAACGTCGAGCAGGTTCTGCTGTGGGCCGGCTCAGGCGACGACCACCTGACCGGCGGGCGTCTGGACGACGATCTGTTTAGTTCCGCCGGAGATGACACGCTGCTGGGCCTGGGCGGGAGGGATGACCTGTATAGCGGCGAGGGTGACGACATCCTGAGCGGCGGTGGCGGCAATGATCGCCTGTTCGGCGATGCAGGCCGCGACAGGCTGTCGGGCGGCTCGGGAAATGATGATCTTGAAGGGGGGGATGATCATGACCTGCTCATCGGCGGAGCAGGAGGTGATCGGATGGACGGAGGTTATGGCAACGACAGCTACTTCGTCGACAGCGTCTCGGACGAAGTCGTCGAAACCGCTGTGGACGGCGGAGTGGATATCGTCTTCGCCTCGCTGAGCTTCACATTGGGTGAAGGCGTCGAACATCTTCGCCTGGAGGGAAGCGAGGGGCTGACCGGCCTCGGAAATGCCGCCGACAACGATGTCGAGGGGACTAGCGGCGCCGACACGCTCTACGGGCAGGGCGGGAGGGACCGGATAATCGGAAATGACGGCGACGATCGGCTCGATGGCGGGTCCGGCAACGACCAGCTGCGGGGCGGCGCCGGTTCCGACCAGTTCGTCTTCACCGAAATACTCAGCGCCGAGGACAATGTGGACGCGCTGGCGGACTTCAACGTCGCGGACGACGTCATCTTGCTGTGGGGCCGCGTTTTCGCCGGGATCGGCGTCGGCCGGCTTGGCTCCGACGCCTTTCACTACGGGGCCGAGGCTGCGGATGCCGAGGACCGGATACTCTATCAGCAGTGGACCGGTCGCCTTTTCTACGACCCCGATGGCAGCGGGCGCGCCGAACCGATTTTGTTCGCGCGGGTCGAGGCCGGGCTGGAGCTCACTGCGGCGGACTTCGCCGTCCAGTCGTGATGACGCCGGTTGGAGTTGCCGGGCCGATAGACGCCCGCTAACGCTTCCACGTGCCCGACCCCGCCGACCTGTGGCGCACCGCCTTTCGCCATCCCACGCCCTGGGAGCAGGACTTCCCGCCGCTGAGCCTGCCCGACATGTTCGAGGCCTCGGCGCGGCGCGTGCCCAATGCCTGGTTGATCGACTTCATGGGCCGAAAATACAGCTATGCCGAGACGCTGCACGGGGTGAACCGCGTCGCCTGCGGGCTGGCGAAGCTCGGCATCCAAAAGGGGGACCGGGTCGGCCTGTTCCTGCCCAACGTGCCCCATTATGCCGCGGCTTATTATGGGGCGCTGAAGCTCGGCGCGACCGTGGTCAACTTCTCGCCGCTCTACTCCGTCGCCGAGCTGGTGGCGCAGGTCGAGGATAGCGGCACCCGGCTGCTCTTCACGCTCTCGGCCGCCGCCTTGCTGCCCAATGCGCTGGAGCTGCTCGAGCTCACCAGGCTCGAGCGGTTGGTGGTCGGCTCGGTCGCGGGCGCGCTGCCGCCGGCCAAGTCGCTGCTCTACCGGCTGTTCAAGCGCAAGGAGATCGCCGCCCGCCCGCGCGACCAGCGGATCATGGCTTTCTCCGCGCTGATCGCCAATGACGGCCGCTGCTCGGCCGTGCCCATCGACCCCGTCGAGGATCTGGCGCTGATCCAATATACGGGCGGCACCACCGGCACGCCCAAGGGCGGCATGCTCACCCACCAGAATCTGTCCGCAAATGCGAGCCAGGTGAATGCGATCGACCCCGATCCCGCGGCCGAGGATCGGATCATGGGCGTGCTGCCGCTGTTCCACGTCTTCGCCAACACCTGCGTCCTCAATCGCACCGTGCTTCGCGGCGGCGAGATGGTGCTGCTGCCGCGCTTCGACGCCGGCCAGACGCTCGCCGCGATCGAGCGCACCCGCCCGACCGCGATGCCCGGCGTCCCGACCATGTACCAGGCGCTGCTCGACCATCCCAAGATCGGGAGCACCGATTTGTCCTCGCTGCGCATCTGCATTTCCGGCGGCGCGCCGATGCCGTCGGAGGTCAAGCGCCGGTTCGAGGAGAAGACCGGCGCCCGCCTGGTCGAAGGCTATGGCCTCACCGAAAGCTCGGGCGTGGTGTCGACCAACCCTTATGACGGGCTCAACAAGACCGGCACGATCGGCCAGCCGCTGCCGCGCACGCTCGTCTTGCTCGTCGACAAGGAGGACCCGTCGCGGCCGCCGGCCGAAGGCGAGCCCGGCGAGATCGTGATCGCCGGGCCGCAGGTGATGAAGGGCTATTGGCGGCGCCCCGAGGCCGATGCCGAAGTCTTCGTCGCCGGCGGCCTTCGCACCGGCGACGTCGGCCTGATCGACGAGGACGGCTATATCCGCATCGTCGACCGGCTGAAGGACATGATCGCCGTCTCCGGCTACAAGGTCTTCCCGAGCCAGATCGAGGAGATACTCTACCGGCACGAATCGGTGCGGGAAGCGCTCGTGATCGGCATTCCCGATCCCTATGCCGGCGAGCGTCCCAAGGCGTTCGTGACCTTGCGCGACGGCGCGGACCTGAGCGGCGAGGCGCTGATGCTCTGGCTCAACCCCTTGCTCGGCAAGCATGAGCGCGTAGTCGCGGTGGAGCTGCGCGACGCGCTGCCCAAGACGATGATCGGCAAGCTGAGCCGCAAGGAACTGCAGGCGGAGGAACGGGCCAAGGCCGGCAGCGATAGCGTGAGTGGAATCAACCCGGACCGTGGTGGTATCACCCCGAACCGTTCGGGCTGAGCCTGTCGAAGCCCTGCTTTTCCCTTCCCCGGCGGGGAAGAAGGGCCCTTCGACAAGCTCAGGGCGAACGGTGCGGGTGGATCAATTCTGGTGCTCTTGGCCGAACCGCCCTCACTCCACCCAGTCGAGCCCGATGTCGCGGTAGAGGCCGCGATCCTCCTCCCAGTCCGGCTTCACCTTGACGTGGAGGAACAGGTGGACCTTGCGGCCGAGCAATTCGGCCAGCTCGGCGCGGGCGGCGGCGCCGATCTCGCGGATGCGGGCGCCGCCTTTGCCCAAAACGATCGCGCGCTGCGTCGGGCGGCCGACCAATATCTGCTGGTGGATGGCGACCGAGCCGTCGCGGCGCTCCTCATATTTCTCGGTCTCGACGGCGCTCGCATAAGGCAGCTCGGCGTGGAGCTGGAGGTAGAGCTGCTCGCGGGTGACTTCGGCGGCGAGCATGCGGTCGGTGGCGTCCGACACCTGCTCCTCCGGGAAATGCCAGGGCCCTTCCGGCACCCGCGCGGCTAGCGCCTGCTTCAAGTCCGCGGCGCCGTCGCCGGTAGTCGCCGAGACCATGAAGATCTCCTCGAAGTCGAGCCGCTCCGAAAGCCGCGCCGTCAGCGTCAGCAATCGCTCCTTGGGCGTGATGTCCACCTTGTTGAGGATCAGGATCTTGGGCTCGCGGCGGCCCTTGAGCGTGTCGAGCATCTGCTCGATCCGCTCCGAAAAGCCGGTCTTGGCGTCGATCACCAGAGCGATGAGGTCAGCGTCCTGCGCCCCGCCCCAGGCGGCGGCGACCATGGCGCGGTCGAGCCGCCGCCGCGGCTCGAAGATGCCGGGCGTGTCGAGCAGCAGGATCTGCGCTTCGCCAAGGATGGCGATCCCCATCAGCCGCACCCGCGTGGTCTGCGCCTTGGGGCTGACGATCGCGACCTTCTGGCCGATGAGAGCATTGACGAGCGTCGACTTGCCCGCATTGGGCGCGCCGACCACGGCGACGAGGCCGCACCGCTCGCTCATGGCAGCTTCGCCACCAAAGCTTCGGCCGCCGCCGTCTCCGCCTCCTGCTTGGACAGCCCTTCCGCGCTGGCGGCGCCGACGCCGGCTATCTCGACCTCGACCACGAATTTCGGCGCGTGGTGCGGCCCGGACCGGCCGGTGAGCTGGTAGACGGGCGCGCGCCGGCCGTTGGCGGCGGCCCATTCCTGCAGCGCCGATTTGGGATGCTTGGGCGCCTTGTCATGGGTGCTGACGCGATCGGCCCAGGCGCGGCGGATGAAGGCCGTCGCCGCCTCCAGCCCCGCCTCCAGATAAAGCGCGCCGATCAGCGACTCCACGACGTCGCCGAGCACGTTGTCGCTGTCGGCGGCGCCGTCGTCGCGGGCCTGCTTGCCGAGCTTCACCTGCCCGTTGGCGCCGATCTCGCGGGCGATCTCCGCGCAGGTCTCGCCGGAGACCAAGGCGTTGAGCCGGCGCGAAAGCTTGCCCTCGGGCTCGTCGGGGAACGTTTCGTAGAGCCAGGTGGCGATGGCCAGCCCGAGCACCCGGTCGCCGAGGAATTCCAGCCGCTCGTAATGATCCTCGCCGACGCTCGAATGGGTGAGCGCGCGCGCATAGAGCGCCGGATCGCCGGGGCGGTGGCCGAGCGTCGCCTCGATCCAGGCGGAAGTCTTGTCGGGCGCGTGCATCAGTATGTGTCCCCGATCCGCTCCCAGCGCGCGGCTGAGAACCACGTCCACGGCTTCAGCCATTGGGCCGAACCGTCGGTCGAGAAGAAGGTGATCAGCGCCTCGCCGATCAGATAGTCGGCCGGGAGATAGCCGACGCCGCCCGCCTCCAGCGCGATCCGGCTGTCCTCGCTATCGTCGCGATTGTCGCCCATCATGAAATAATGATCGTCGGGGACGATATAGACCGGGGTGTCGTCGGTCTGGCCCTCGATCTGGTCGAGCACATAATAAGAGCGGCCCTCGGGCAGCGTCTCGCGGTAGCGGGGATAGGCGCAGAAACGGTCGCCCTCGCGGTCGGTCACCACCCGCGCCGCGGCCGGGTCGATCGTCCGGCACGGGCTGTTGGGCGTGATCGGCATCAGGAAATCGGCGACCCGCACCCGCGGCACCGCCTCGCCGTTCAGGTACAATACGCCCTCCTGCATCTGCACCTGATCGCCCGGCAGGCCGATCACCCGCTTCACATAATCCTCGTCGCTGCCGTCGGGATAGCGGAACACCGCGACGTCGCCGCGCTCGGGCTCGCGCGCGAGGAAGCGGCCGTCGAACGAGCCGAGGCCGAACGGCAGGCTGACTCGCGAATAGCCATAGCTCCATTTGGCGACGAACAGATAGTCGCCGATCATCATCCGCGGCAGCATCGATCCGGACGGGATGCTGAACGGCGCGACGACGAAGCTGCGCAGCACGACCGCGAACAGGAACAGCAGAAGCAGGAAGCGCGTCGTCTCCGCGACCCCCTCCTTCTTCCGCTTGCGGCTTCGCCTGCTTTTCAACGCCGGCCCATTGGCGGGCGGGGGCGCCGGCGCTTCCATGGTCTCGCTCGTCTCCATCGCGCCTGCTTTCGCGTGGCCCATGCGCGGGGTCAAGCGGATCGCACCGGCATTGGCGGCTTCGCGCGGCGCGAGATGGCCGCTATGGTGCGCCATCGGAGGAGCCGGAGAAGGTCATGAAGTCAGCAACGGACGTGATGCAGGAGATCATCTTTTCGGCGGTGATCGATTCGTTCGTCGCGATCAAGGCGGCCTCGAAGGGGCTTCCCAACACGATGGTGCGCGAGCTTAACGCGGTCCATCCCAACACCACTTTGGCCGATCTGCCGCCGGAATTGCAGGCAGCGATCGCCGCTAACGTTCGCGCCGCCTTCACGCGTTTGTTGAAGGAAGGCTATTCGGTGTCGCCCGGCCGCGCGGCTCCGTCGGCCCCGCCGCCGCGGACGCGGGAAGGGCCGCGGCCCGGACCGGGCGCTCGAAGGCCGCCGCCCAAGCGCCCCGGCGGCGATGGCCCGAGATCGCCGCGCGACGGACGGCCGCCGCGCGACGGCGGACGGCCGCCGGGCCGGGGGCCGAAGCCCCGCGGCTAGACCAAGCGGCCGCCGCTAGTGCTCCCGGCCGGCCCACGCTAAAGGCGCGCGGGGACATTGAGGAGCGAGAGCGCATGACCGATCCATGGGCGGCGGTGGAAGCGGCCGAGACCCGGCCGCTGGCCGATTTGTTCGCCGCCGAGCCCGACCGGCTGTCGCGCCTGGTCGTCGAAGAAGCCGGCATCCGCTTCGATTTCTCGAAGACGCATCTTGATGCGGGCCTTGTCGCCGCCTTCGCGGCGCTCGCCGAGGCGCACGACCTGGCCGGCGCCCGCGACGCCCTGTTCGCGGGGCAGGCGGTCAACGTTACCGAAGGGCGCTCCGCCGAGCATGTCGCCGAGCGCGGCTCGGGATCGCCGGAGAGCGTCGCCCGCGCCCAGGCGCTCCATGCGCGGATGCGGGCTTTGATCGACGCCATCGAGGCGGGCGCGTTCGGTCCGGTCAGCCACATCCTCCACATCGGCATCGGCGGCTCGGCGCTCGGCCCCGATTTCCTGATCGACGCGCTCGGCCGCGATTCCGGGCGCTACGACAGCGCGGTGGTTTCCAACGTCGACGGCGCGGCGCTCGAGGCGGCGTTCGGGCGGTTCGATCCGGCCGCGACCATGCTCGTGATCGCCTCCAAGACCTTCACCACCAGCGAGACCATGCTCAACGCCCGCTCGGCTTTGGCCTGGCTGGAGGAAGGCGGCGTGGCGGACCCCTATGGCCGCGTCGTCGCGCTCACCGCCAGCCCCGAGCGCGCGATCGAGTTCGGCATCGACCAGACCCGCATCCTGCCCTTCGCCGAGAGCGTCGGCGGCCGCTATTCTTTGTGGTCGTCGATCGGCTTCCCGGCCGCGCTCGCGCTCGGCTGGGCGGCGTTCGAGGAGCTGCTCGAAGGCGCGGCGGCGATGGACCGCCATTTCCGCCTCGCCGCCCCGGCCGAAAACGCGCCACTGCTCGCCGCCTTCGTCGACCGTTATTACGCCAATCGCCGCGGCGCCCAGACCCGCGCCGTCTTCGCCTATGACGAGCGGCTGCGCCTGCTCCCCTCCTACCTCCAGCAGCTCGAGATGGAATCGAACGGCAAGAGCGTCACCGTGGCGGGCGATCCGGTCGGCCGCGCCACCGCTTCGGTCACTTGGGGCGGGGTCGGCACCGACGCCCAGCACGCCGTGTTCCAGCTGCTCCACCAGGGCACCCATCTCGTGCCGGTCGAATTCGTCGCCGCGATCGAGCCCGAGCACGGCCTCGATTTCGAGCATCACCGCCAGCTGCTGGTCAATTGCTTCGCGCAGGGCGCCGCCTTGATGGCCGGCAAGCCCTCCGACGATCCCGCCCGCGCTTACCCAGGCGACCGCCCGTCGACGACGATCCTGCTCGACCGCCTCGATCCGGCCACCCTCGGCGCCCTCATCGCCTTTTACGAGCATCGCACCTTCGCCAATGCGGTGCTGCTCGGCATCAACCCGTTCGACCAGTTCGGGGTCGAGCTCGGCAAGGAAATGGCCAAGGCGATGGACGGCGACGGCGCGATCCGCTTCGACCCTTCGACCGAAGCGTTGATCGCGCGGGCGCTGGGGGAGGGGCCGCAATGATCCCCGGCTCGACCAATTTTTTCACCATATGCTGCCGCGCCCGCTGCGGCCGGAAGGCAAATAATGACCTACGACTATGATTTGTTCGTGATCGGCGCCGGATCGGGCGGGGTTCGCGCCGCCCGCGTCTCCGCCGCCCATGGCGCCAAGGTCGCCATCGCCGAGGAGCATAAGATCGGCGGCACCTGCGTGATCCGCGGCTGCGTGCCCAAGAAGCTGCTCGTCTACGGCGCCCATTTCGCCGAGGATTTGCAGGATGCCCGCCGGTTCGGCTGGGAAGTGCCCGAATGCAGCTTCAACTGGCCGATCCTGCGCGACAATGTGCTTGCCGAAGTCAGCCGTATCGAGGGCGCCTATGGTGAGATGCTCGACAATAGCGGCGTCGCCATATTCCATCAGCGCGCGGTGGTCACCGGCCCCAACGGCATCCGTCTCGCCGACGGCACCGAGCTCGCCGTCCGCACCATCCTCATCGCCACCGGCGCGCGGCCGCAGCTGCCCGACTTTCCCGGCGCCGAGCATGGCATCACTTCGAACGAGGTCTTCCACCTCGATGCCATCCCCGCCCGCGCGGTCATCGCCGGCGGCGGCTATATCGCCAACGAATTCGCCGGCATCTTCAACGAATTCACCTGCGACGTGACTCTGGTCAACCGCAGCGACGCCATCCTGCGCCAATATGACGCGCAGGTCCGCGACCGCCTGCTCCAGATTTCGCTGATGAAGGGCATCAACTTCAAGTTCAACGCGCCGTTCGAGAAGGTCGACAAGCAGG
Organism: Allosphingosinicella sp.; assembly: GCA_036388655.1. Taxonomy (GTDB): domain Bacteria; phylum Pseudomonadota; class Alphaproteobacteria; order Sphingomonadales; family Sphingomonadaceae; genus Allosphingosinicella. The sequence continues at coordinate 8,530 of DASVRK010000143.1, forward strand.
AGGACGGAACGCTCGTCATCCAGCTCAAGGGGCAGGAGCCGATCGAGGCCGACATGCTGCTGTTCGCGATCGGCCGCGCACCCAACACTGAGGGGCTAGGGCTCGAAAGCGCGGGAGTCGAGATCGACGAATATCATGCGGTGGTGGTCGACGACGACAACAAGACCGCCTGCGACAGCATCTATGCGGTCGGCGACGTCACCAACCGGGTCCAGCTCACTCCGGTCGCGATCCGCGAGGGCCAAGTCTTCGCCGACACCGTGTTCGGCAACAAGCCGACGCGGGTCGATTATGCCAACATCCCGTCGGCGGTGTTCAGCCACCCGCCGATCGCCGGCGTCGGCATGACCGAGTCGGACGCCCGCAACCGGCTCGGCTCGGTCAAGACCTATGTGTCGGACTTCCGGCCGATGAAGAACGTCCTCGCCGGCCGCAACGAGCGCTCGCTCTACAAACTGGTCGTGAACGGCGAGACCGATCAGGTGGTCGGCATCCACATGATCGGCCCCGACGCGCCGGAAATCCTCCAGGCCGCCGCGATCGCGGTAAAGGCCGGCCTCAAGAAAGAGGATTTCGACCGGGTCATCGCGCTCCACCCGACCATGGCCGAGGAGCTGGTGCTGATGCGCTGACCGTGTTGGAGGGCGAGCGGGACGCGGAGGGGATGGATGAGATCGTCCAACCCCGTCATTCCAGCGAAAGCTGGAATCTCCCTTCACTTTGGGGAAAGAAGGGAAACTTGCACTGCAACCACGGTGAGTGATGGCCACGAACGACTATATGAGCGGCTTCGGCAGCCACTTCGCCACTGAGTCCGTGCCCGGCGCGCTGCCGCAAGGCCGCAACTCGCCGCAAAGGCCCGCCTTCGGCCTCTATGCCGAGCAGCTTTCGGGCACCGCCTTTACCGCGCCGCGCCACGAGAACCGCCGCTCCTGGCTCTACCGCATGCGGCCCAGCGCCGAGCACCCGCTTTATCGCCGCTACGAAGGCGCGGAGCTGTTCGCGCTGCGCCCGGCCGTCACCGGCGAGCTCGCGCCCAACCGGCTGCGCTGGAGCCCGCTCGCTTTGCCCGAGGCGCCCACCGACCTTATCGACGGGCTGGTGACGATGGTCGCCAACCGCCCGCCCGAGGATCTGGAGGGCGTCGCCGTCCACATCTACCGCGCCAATCGCGACATGGAGCGCCGCTTCTTCGGCAATGCCGACGGCGAGATGCTGTTCATCCCGCAGCTCGGCCGGCTAACCTTGCTGACCGAGCTCGGCCGGATCGACGTCGCCCCCGGCGAGGTGGCGCTCGTCCCGCGCGGCGTCCGCTTTCGCGCCTTGCTCCCGGACGGCGAGGGGAGGGGCTATGTCGCCGAAAATCACGGCAGCCTGTTCCGCCTGCCGGACCTCGGCCCGATCGGCGCCAACGGCCTCGCCAACCCGCGCGACTTCGAGACTCCGGTCGCCTGGTATGAGGATGTCGACGGCGAGGTCGAGCTCGTCCAGAAATATCTCGGCGCGCTCTGGACCACGACGCTCGACCATTCGCCGCTCGACGTGGTCGCCTGGCACGGCAATCTCGCGCCTTGGAAATATGATCTCGAGCGCTTCAACACGATCGGCTCGATCAGCTTCGACCATCCCGATCCGTCGATCTTCACAATGCTCACCTCGCCGAGCGACGTGCCCGGCCGCGCCAATGCCGATTTCGTGATCTTCCCGCCGCGCTGGCTGGTCGCCGAGGACACGTTCCGGCCGCCCTGGTTCCACCGCAACGTGATGAGCGAGTGCATGGGCCTCATCCACGGCGCCTACGACGCCAAGGCCGAAGGCTTCGCCCCCGGCGGCCTCAGCGCGCACAATATGATGGCCGGCCACGGCCCCGACGTCGCCAGCTGGAAGGGCGCGTCCGAAGCCGAATTGAAGCCCCACAAGATCGAGGGCACGATGGCCTTCATGGTCGAAAGCTGCTGGCCGTTCCGCCCGTCCGACTATGCGCTCGGCTGCGGGGAGTTGCAGAAGGATTATGACGAAGCCTGGGGCGGCTTCCCCAAGGCGCAGCTGCCACCGCGCTGATCCAGGAGCGGCGGGGATCCAGGAGCGACGGGGACTGGCGCCTCTCAGCGCGCGCTGCGCCTCGGTTTTCGTACGCGCGCCCAGCGTTCGACCCAGCCGCCGTGAAAAGACCCCCATTCCCAAACGGCGATGACGATAAACAGGGCGGTCGCCGTCAAGTGCAGGAGCAGGGGCTCGGGGTGCGCCACCAGCGCCCAGAGTCCGTACAGCGCGAACAGGGCGGCGCCGACGAGGTGCGACAGCGGCCAGCGGCGGATCGGGCTGGTCAGCCGCTTGAACGCCATGGTGCCGCCGATGAACAGCAGAGCGCCGCCCAGCAGGCACGCAAGCAGGAAGGGCTCGCTGTGCCCGGTGGGGTGCATCAGGACCTGCTCGTCGGCAACCGCGAGCACGACGATGCCCGCGACGATCGGGATATGGCCGTAAGTATAGGCGGCGCGGCCGATCAGCCCGGGGTGCTCGTCATGCTCCATCAGCTCGGTGCCGCGCCGCGCACCGATGTCGAAATAGATCCACCACATGGCGACCGAAGCGACGAAGGCGCTGACGAAGGCGAGGATGGTGGCGCGCGACGGCTCCAATTCGCTGAAGGTCGCGCCCGTTACCAATATGCCTTCGCCGAGCGAGATGATGATGAACAGCGCGCAGCGCTCGGCCATATGGCCGCCGCTGATCTGCCAATCCTCCGCCCGCGAGCGGCCGAGGCCGGGGACCGCGAAGAACAGCAGCGGCCCCGCACATTCGAGCGCCAGCGCGGCCGCCCACCAGGCCGGGCGGCGGGAGGGGTCCGGATCCAGCCCGCCCGCGATCCACAAAGGCGCCGAGGCGACGAAATAGAGGGTCGCCCGCGTCATGTTCTTGGAGGCGCCGCGCACCCATTCGCCCTTGGCCCAGGAGGTGTAGGCGGTACGCCCGATCTGGATCGCCACATAAGCGAGCGCGAAAGGCAGCCCGTATGGCCCGAACGCCCCGGGGATCGCGCTCGACATGACGAGGCTTAGCAGCATCAGCAGGGCGAGCATCAGCCGCACCGGCGACCGATCCGGGTCCAGCCAGTTGGTCGCCCACGCGGTGAAGGCCCAGGCCCACCAGATTGTGAGGAACATCAGCAGTGTCTGTGCGGCGCCGATGAGGCTGTGATGCTCGAGCAGATAATGCGACAGCTGCGTCACCGCGAACACGAAGACGAGATCGAAGAACAGCTCCATCGCACTGACGCGATGACCGTCCTGGCCGGTGCCGCCACGCAGATGGGAATGTCGAACCACGCTGCATCAAGGCCCAAGTAGAGCCGAGGCGCAAGACCTCGCTTCAGGGCCCGCCCGGATTCGGCGCGCCGCTTCGACTTTGCGGCCTCGTGTCAAAGATCGTCTGGCAGCTTCGGCCTCTGCAGCTCCGTTCCGGTTATGTTTAGTCGGAAGGAGAGGCCGGTGGTTTATGCCGGCGCCATGGCGCCCTCATCAGATGATCGGGTGACGTTCCCAGTTCACCCGGTCGGCGCGCTTGCGCATCTTGCGGTGGAGCTTGTCCATCGTCCGGCTGCCGGTCTCGACGAACAGGAAGGGCAGGATAGCGTGGACCAGCACGCACAGGCCGCCCACCATCATCGTCGCGCCGAAGCCGGCGGCCGTGCCGAGATGCTCGCCGTAGCTCTCGCCGATTTCCTTGGGGTGCCGCGTGAAAGGATTGCCCGCCATTGCCCCTCGCCTTTTCTTTGTCTGGTCGGAGCCAGGCTCCGCCGCACCCCCTAGCCGCTGCCGCCCCGATCCGCCAGAGGAAGGCGCGCCATGTTCGACCGATTCCCCGAAGCCGCCGGCGATGCCCTCCACGCGGTAATGGCGCGCTTCCGCGCCGACCCGCGGCCGCACAAGATCGACCTCGGCGTCGGCGTCTATCGCGACGCCGACGGCGCGGCGCCGGTGATGCCGGCCGTCAAGGCGGCCGAGGCCGTCCTGCTCCGCGACGAGGACAGCAAGGTCTATCAGGCGCTGCACGGCGACGACCGCTTCATCACCGCCATGACCGACCTGGTGTTCGGGGCGGACCATCCCGCGGTCCGGGACGGCCGCATCGCCGCCATCCAGGCGACCGGCGGCACCGGCGCGCTCCGGATCGCGTTCGACGCCGCCGCGATCGCCGCTCCGGGCGCGAGGCTGCACCTCGGCGAGCCGAGCTGGCCCAACCACGCCGCGCTCGCCGCCGCCGCCGGGCTTGCGCTCGCGCCGCATTCCTATTTCGACGTTGCCGCGCAGGCGATCGACCTCGCCGCCATCGGCGCGGCCGCGGGCGGCGCCGGCGAGGGCGACCTGTTCATCCTCCACGGCCCCTGCCACAATCCGACCGGCGCCGACCTCACCCTGGAGCAGCGGCGCGATCTGCTGTCCGTGCTCGCCGGGCGCGGCGCGGTGCCGGTCATCGACGCGGCTTATTACGGCCTCGGCGACGGGCTCGACGCCGACCTCCGCATCCTGCGCGAGGTTGCCGCCGCCTTGCCGCGCGTGTTTATCGCCATCTCCTGCTCCAAAGTGTTCGGCCTCTACCGCGAGCGCACCGGCATCCTGTTCGCGCTCTGCGCCGACCCGGCCGAACGCGCCCGCGTCCAGGGCCAGCTCGAAGGGATCGGCCGCACTTTGGTGTCGATGCCGCCGGCCCACGGCGCCGGCACGGTAGCCATCATCCTCGGCGACGAAGCGCTGCGGAAATTATGGCGCGGGGAGCTCGACCGGATGCGCGCGAGGATCGGCGGGCTTCGCGCCGAGCTCGCCGCTTTGGCCAATGTCGTGCCGATGCTGCGTGGGATCGAGGCTCAGCGCGGCATCTTCCGGATGCTGCCGCTGACGCGCGAGCAGACCGAGCGGCTCGGCCGCGATCATGCCATCCACATGCCGCCGTCGGGGCGGATCAACCTGGCCGGCCTCAAGCGCGGGGACGCCGCGCGGCTGGCCGAGGCGCTGGCCGCGATCGACCCCGCCTGAGCGGGATCAGCCGCGGCAGACCTGCACCGGAACATCCTCGCGCTCGCCGCGGCCGCGGACCCATTCGGTTTCGCACCGCATGGTCCGCGGCGGTTCCGACTCGGCCTCGGCCTCCGCGCCGTAATTGAACCAGTCATAGGGATAGCCACGGTCGTAATCGAAATGGCGGCCGTTGGTGGCGCCATGATCGAAATAGCCGTTGTGCCGCGACAGGCGATCGTGGCGGAAGAGCGGCGTGTCGCTGAGCTGCAGATATTGCCCGCCCGGCTCCGACGCTATCCAGCGCGCCTCCTCGGGGTCATAGCCGTCGAAGCCTTGCGCCGCCGCCGTCCCGCCCGCCGCCGCAAGCGCCAGCGCCGCCGCCGCGATCCGCATCCTCTTCATCGCCACCTCCAGCTGCATCGAGTCCCGCGCGCCACGCTAGCAGATCGCGCTGGGCCGCGCCGCCCCCGGGGCGAGATGGCGCGTTTCAGAAGGGGACGGCTCAGCCCTCCCGCTTCATCTTCTCCCGCCGCGCAAGCTCGGCCTCGCTCGGCTCGTCCGGCACGAACGATCCGACTTGGACCGGGCCGTCGCGCTCATAGCTGGCGATGATGACGCCGGTGCTCGAGACCTTGCTCTCGACCAGCTTCAGCGCCTGCGGCGGCAGCCCGTCCGCGAACAGCCTTTTGCCTTTGCCGAGGATCACCGGATAGGTCATCAGGAACAGGCGGTCGACCAGGCCGCGCCCGAGCAGCCCGGCATAGAGTTTGCTGCTGCCCCAGATGCGAAGCTCCGGCCCGTCCTGTTCCTTGAGCCTCGCCACTCCATCAATGCCGTCGCTCACCGCATGCGAGTTGGACCAGGCGAGCGGCTCGGCCGAGGAGGTGACGACATGTTTCGCCGCCCGGTTGAACACCGTCCCAATCGGATCGTCCCGGTAGGGCCAGTGCGCGGCGAAGATGTCATAGGTGTTGCGGCCGAGCAGCAGGTCGAACGGCTCGGCGAAGAGCGGCGCCATGCTCTCGCCGATCGTGTCGTCGGACAGCGGCGCGCTCCAGCCGCCGAGCTCGAAGCCGCCGGTCGGGTCCTCCTCCGGCCCGCCCGGCGCCTGCATGACCCCGTCGAGCGAGACGAAGGCGGCGCCGATTATGTCACGCATCGGCGGCCTCGCCCTCGAAGGCGCGTTCCAGCGCGGCGATGTCGAGCCGCTTCATCTCCATCATCGCGTCCATCGCCCGCTTGGCCTTGGCGCGGTCGGGGTCGGCCAGCATCGCCTTCATCACGCGCGGCACGATCTGCCAGGAAAGTCCGTAACGGTCCTTCACCCAGCCGCATTGCTCGGCCTCCGGCACCGCCGAAAGCGCCTCGGTCAGCCGGTCGACCTCGGCTTGGTCGTCGCAGTCGATCTGGAACGACACCGCCTCGTTGAACTGGAAATAGGGGCCGCCGTTGAGGCCGGTGAACTTCGCGCCGGCCAGCGTGAATTCGACCACCAGCACGTTGCCGGCCTGGCCCGACGGATAATCGGACGGCGCCCGGACGACATTGTCGACGCGGCTGTCGGGGAGCAGCGACACGTAGAAGTTCGCCGCTTCCTCGGCATTGCCATCGAACCACAGGCAGGGGGTGAGCTTGGACATGGGGCATCCTTTCCGAAAATCGGTTTCTTGGTCAGTGGTCAGGCGCTTCCCGAAGGGAGGGGAGGGCGATCAGGCGAGCTCGCGCTCGGCCGCCGCCGCGCCGGCGCCGGCCCGTTCGTCGAGCACCACGTCGAAGCCGCCCCAGAACATGCGCTTGCCGTCGAACGGCATGTCGTCATGGTTCGGCTGCATTTCGGGATCCGCCATCATCTTTGCCCAGCCCGCGTCGCGGGTCGCCTTGTCGGGCCATTCGATGAAGGAGAAGACGACATTCTCGCCTTCGCCCGCCTGCACCGCACGGCGGAAGTCGGTCTGCTTGCCGTCCGGAATGTCGTCGCCCCACGCTTCGACCAGGCGCAGCGCGCCATGTTTCTCGAAATCGCCGGCCGCTTTCCGCGCCAGCGCGAGATAGGCGTCCTTCTTGTCCGGCATCACCGGCAGCACGAACCCGTCGACATAGGGGCCGCGGCCCGATCCCTCGTCGAGCAAGCCGGCAAAGCCGCCGAAGATCATGCGCTTGCCGTCGAACGGCATGGTCCCGCCGATCTCCTTCATTCTGGGGTCGGTCATCATCTTCTGGCCGACCGCGTCGCGGGTCGTCCGGTCGGGATATTCGAACCAGGAGAAGACGACGTCCTCATCCACGGTCGCCTGCACGGCCTTGCGGAAGTCGGTCAGCTTGCCGTCCGGAACGTCGCTGGCCCAGGCTTCGACATGGCGGGTGACGCCGAACTCCAGGAACAAAGGCGCCGCGCCGGCTGCGTGGCGGATATATTCCTCCTTATTCGCCTTCGGCACCGCGACGACGAACCCTTCGACATAGATCATGGCGTCTCTCCCTCTTATGGTTTTTTCAGGCCGCGATCGCCGTGCCCGCCTCCGCTTCGGCCAGCTCGGCGAGCTGCGCCGCGACCAGGGTCCAGCCTTGCTCGAAGCCCATCTCCCGATGCTTTTCCACCGCCTCCGGATCCCAATGCTGCACGCGCGCCGTGTAGCGCGTGCCCGACCCTTCGGGCTCGAAGGTGACGATCGCCACCATCGCAAAGTCGCAGCCCTCGTTGGTCTGCACCTGCGGCTGCCAGCCGGGCTTGAAGGCGTTGGTCCAGACGATGCGTTGGTTCGGAACCACCTCCAGGAACACGCCCTCGCCGCCTTCGCCCTCGCCGTCGGGGCCGCGCATTTCGGTATACATGCGCCCGCCCGTGCGAAGCTCCCATTCGACGGCGGGCGTGGTCCAAGGCTTGGGCACCCACCATTCCGCCGTCCGCTCGGTATAGACGCGATAGACGGTCGCGGGCGGCGCATCGATCAAGCGGGTGACCGAAAGTTCGAGTGTGTCGCTCATGGGATTCTCCTCCTGATCCTCTTTTAGCCGCGCTTGCCGACCAGCGCGAACAGGGCGCCCTGCGGGTCGCGGCACTGGACGACCCAGGCATTGCCAGGCACCTCCATCGGCCCTTCGAGCAGCTCGCCGCCCGCCGCGCGCACCCGCTCCGCGGCCTCGTCGATGTCGCCGACGGCGAAATAATAAAGCCAGCCGGGCCGGCCGAACGTGTCGGCATTGTACATCGCGCCGATCCAGTTCGGCCCGTCCGCGCTGACGATCTGGTAGATGCCCATCGGGCCCATATCCATCGCCTCGGCCTTGGCCCATCCGAACCGGCTCGAATAGAAATCGAACGCCGCCTCCCAGTCGGTGGTGTGAAGCTCGTGCCAGGCGACATGGCCGTCCGACATGGGCGGGACCGGCGCCTGCGCTTCGCCCTCGGGCGTGATCAGGTAGAAGGGCGCCCCCTGCGGGTCGGCGACCATCGCGATCCGGCCGACCGTCGGCACGTCGATGATGTCCTTGTGGAGCTTGCCGCCCGCCTCGACGATCCGCGCCGCTTCGGCATCGACGTCGTCGACCGCGATATAGCCGAACCAGACCGGCCGGGCGCCGGTCTGCCGCGCATCTTCGGGAATTGGCATCAGCCCGCCGACGCCGCGGCCGTTCGCCTCCAGGATGGTATAATCGCCTCCGCCCTCGAAGGCCTTGGTCTCCCAGCCGACCACGGCGCGGTAGAAGCCCTTGGCCGCCTCGGTGTCGCTGGTCATCAGCTCGTACCAGATGAAGCTCGCCGCCATGTCTCGTCTCCTCTGCCCCGGGGGCGCTTCAGGCGTGTTCGAAGGCGGCGGCGCCCTGCTCGGCGGCGGCCGGGTCCATCCACATCACTTCCCAGATGTGGCCGTCCGGATCCTCGAAGCTGCGGCCGTACATGCTTCCATAATCCTGGGTCGGCGTCGGGTCGAGGACGCCCCCGGCCGCGCGCGCGGTCTCGATCTGCGCGTCGACCGCCTCGCGGCTGTCGGCGGAAATGCAGAGCAGCATTTGCGCGTTCTTATGCGCGTCGGGGATCTGCTTGGTCGTGAAGGTGCGGTAGAAATCGTGGGTGAGCAGCATCACGTTCACCGCTTCCGAAAAGCGCATCATCGCCGCGGCCGCGTTGGTGAACTTGGGCTCGTTGGCCGCGCCCACCGCTTCATAGAAGCGCATCGAGCGCTCCAGGTCCGTCACCGGCAGGTTCACGAAAATCATGCGGCTCATCTTTCACTCCTTGATGCGAATCGCTGTTTACCGAATCGCTGTTTGACGGTGATGATGGCTTGAGTTATAAAAAGCAACTATGAAGTTACAAAACGTAACTGAGTCGCGACGGGCCGTTGCCAAGCGCCGATATGACGACGCCTGCGGCACCGCGCACGCGCTCGATCTGATCGGGGAGCGCTGGGCTTTGCTGGTGATGCGCGAGCTGATGCTGGGCCCGAAAAGGTTCAGCGACATCCGCGCCGACCTGCCGGGGATCAGCGCCAACGTCCTCACCCAGCGCCTCGAAGGTTTGGAGGCGGCCGGGCTGCTGGTGCGCCGCCGGCTGCCGCCGCCCGCCAACGCCCAGGTCTATGAGCTCACCCCCTGGGGCTATGAGGCCGAGCCGATCGTCCAGTCGCTCGGCCGCTGGGCGGCCCGCTCGCCGGCGCACGATCCGACGCTGCCGATCAGCCCGGTGTCGCTGATGCTGAGCTTCCGCACCATGTTCGATGCGGAGCGGGCGAGGGGGCTCGACGCGCGAATCGGCTTCCGGCTCGGCGCCGAGAGCTTCCTGGCGCGAATCGCCGACGGCAAGCTCGAGGTCGAGCGCGCCGAGCCCGCTTCGGCGGACGCAATCTTCACCGGCACCAGCGCCGCCCTCGCCGCCGCCGTCTATGGCGGCCAGCCGCTGCCGGCCCTCGCCGAAGCCGGCCTGCTCGCCGCCACCGGCGACCAAGCCGTCGTGCAACGCTTCCTAACGCTCTTCCCGTTGCCGCCGAAGGTAAGCGAGGCCGCCCCGCCCGCCTGAGTCGCGCCTGCGCACCTCCCCGTCATGCCGGACTTGCCTGCCCTGACGAAAGTCAGGGATCCGGCATCTCACTTCATCTTTCGCCCCAGCGACGCAAGACAGGAGACCCCCGATCCCTGACATTTCGTCAGGACAGGCAAGTCGGGGGGTGGCGATTCGCGCGAGCGACTTGGCGCTGGCTCCAGACGCTTATGTCAGGGCAGGCAAGTCCAGGTGACGCTTCGGACGAATGAAAAATCGGGCGCGCGACCACGCGCTGGCGGCAGGCGTCGAACTGCTCAGCCGCCTGACCCGCAGTCATCGGAGGACGCTGCGGCGCAGCCAAAAGGCCGCAGCAAAACCCGCAATCATTCCGACCACGCAGCGGCTCAGCCAGAAGGACGTAGCAAAACCCGCAACCATCCTAGGGCGAAGCGGCGCAGCTAAACGGGCGCAGCAAAAACGGAGAACTCGCCACGGAGAGTGGAGGAGGCAGCAAAAAGGGAGACCCGCGGCCACGGCTTGCGCCGGGACCCGGAATCTCCCTTGTTGCGGCATACGCCGCAGCGCGGCGGCCGTTCAGCCGCCCGCGTTCAGGCTCCCGATCCTATCCGCCGATCGGCGGCCGTGGATCGGGCAAGCGGTCCGGAGCAAATCCTCGCCGGGCCGCGCGAAGCGGCCCGGAGCGGAATGCTTAGCCGCGCTCGCCGCGACGAACCGGCGGCTCGGGCGGAGCGAAGGTCGCCGTGGACATCGCCGTCCAGCGCGAGGTGCCGCAATCGCTGGTCAGCGACATCGCCTGGCCGGGCTGGAAGGCGGCCTGATAGGCCCAGCATTCCCGCGCGGTGGTGCCGGTGGCGAGGCACAGGCGCTGGTTCTCGACGAACCATTGCGCCGGAACTTCGCGGCCCGCCGGCGAGACGATGCGGGCGCTGCCGCCGGCATCGAAATAGACGGTGTTGACGACGCCGTTGGTTTCGACCTGAACGGAATGCCCGGTGATCTCGGCTCCGGTGGGCGGGCCCATCCCTTGGGCGGAGGCGCCTTGCGCCCCGAACGTTGCAGCGAGAATGAAGCCTCCCATGGCAACAACTGACTTTTTGATCATCATGCATTCCTCCCGTGATCCGACGGAGCAAACGACCCCGCCATGAGGTGGTTCCGGCGCAAAAACGTTTTTAGGCTTTTGGCTCGCGGAAGTCCAATCCGATTCTCTATACTGGTCCTGCCGCATCCGCGGGCGGCCCGGCCGGCGCCTCAGGGAGTGCGTGCAAATCCCCGGGAAGGCGGCTTTTTGGGAAGAATGATGCGGGCGCGGAACGGCTTGGGCGCCAGCGCGTTCCGCAGTTTCCAATGTCCATTCGCATCGGCTTAGGTATGTCTTCCATACCGCTGCGAACACTGCTATGGGGACTTGGCAGAAAGGGGAGTTTCTCTATGCTTTTTTCAAAGCCGTCGGTAATCACAAAAGCCCTTATGGGCGCAGCGCTCTGCTTGAGCTCGACTTCCGTATACGCGAGCTCCGCGGCGGCGTGCCAGGCCGGACAGGCCGGATGCGTGTTGCCGGTAACGGATCCCGCAGCGGCGCCTGCGCCGGCGATGGAAACGTCGGCGCCGATCATCGAGGAAGGCACGGGCATCGGGATCCTTCCGATCATCGCCGTGCTCGCGCTCGCGGGTCTCGCGCTCATCCTTCTCCTCGATGACGACGAAGAAGAGAACAGCCCGATCTGATTAGGGCGTTCCTTTCTGAAAACGTGGAGATTCGGCGGTAACGCTGGCCTCCCTTGGAGTACAAAAAGCCTCGGCCTTGCGGCCGGGGCTTTTTGCTGTGCGGGACCGGCGAAGTCCCCGCGGACGCGGAGCGCGCGCCGCGCCGATGGCTCAGGCTCCGGCGCCAGGCGAGGACTGGAGCAGGGCTGACCTGTGGTTCGGCGCCATCCGCGAATCGCGCGGGGAAGCTGTTGCCGGCGCCCAACACGCGCCGCTGTCACCCCCCAGTCGCAGCCCGAGCGCCACCCTCACGCCCGCGGCCCGCACCCGCCGCCGCTCGCCCAAAAGTCCGATCGCGTCGATTCGGCGCCTGCCCCTGACCCAGGTGAGGGATTCGGACTCTCCCTTCTTCAAGCCCGATGCGGAAGAACAAAATAAGGGGGGAGGGGGCCGGTCCGCACCCGACCGGCGGCGGTCATGACGTGAATCGTCGATCCGGCCGCGGGCTTCGCCCGGTCTGGGCCCCTGCCTTCGCAGGGGCACCAAGAAGGGCAAACCCAAGCCTGCGCGACGTGCCGCAACATCGCATCTACGCCATCAGAAGCGGGAGCATCGTGCCCCTGCGAAGGCAGGGGCCCAGACCCGGGCTGACGCTTCAGCGGCGGCCCGGTCATCGCAGCGGCTGTGGAAGCCTGGCGCCGTAGCGCGCTAGGGTCCCGGACTCGCGGATATCCACGCCAGCTTAGCCGGCGGGCTTTCGCCCGGCCTGGTCCCCTGCCTTCGCAGGGGCACCAAGAAGGCAAAGCCCAAACCTGCGCGACGTGCCGCTACATCGCATCCACGCCATCAGAAGCGAGCATCGTGCCCCTGCGAAGGCAGGGGCCCAGGCCCGGGTTGCCGCTTTACCGGCAGCCCGGTCATCGCAGCGGCTGTGGAAGCCTGGCGCGGTAGCACACAGGGGCCCGGGCTCGCGCCGGACCCGACTCCGGGGGCTCGGACGCTGCCGCCCCGGCCTGGTCCCGGGCCGGCATCACGCGGAGTCTTGGATCGCGCCGCACCGCCTGGCCGGCGGCAGCCGCTCAGTCGGATCCCGCCATGGCGCTCGCGAAGCGGCGGTTGCGGTCGGAGTCGCGGCTATAGGGGTCGTCGCGCAGCGCCAGCCGCTCGCCGTCCCAATCCACCGTCAGATAGGTGATGTAGACCGGCACCGGCTCGGGCAGC
>DASVRK010000144.1:0-29758 GCA_036388655.1 Allosphingosinicella sp.
CCAGACCAAGCCCTTGCTTGCCGTCCTGAAGGGCGGGAAGGCGGACAGACGTCCGGTCTGGCTCATGCGCCAGGCGGGCCGCTATCTGCCCGAATACCGGGAGCTGCGGGCCGAGAAGGGCGGCTTCCTGGCGCTGGTCTATGACAGCGACGCCGCGGCGGAGATCACGCTCCAGCCGATCCGCCGGTTCGGCTTCGACGGGGCGATATTGTTCTCCGACATCCTCATCGTGCCCCATGCGCTGGGCCAGGACCTCAAGTTCGAGGCCGGCGAGGGGCCGCGGCTGTCGCCCCCGCTCGTCGATGCCGCGCTGAGGGCGCTGGAAGCCGTGCCAGCGCGCCTAAACCCCATTTTTCGGACGGTGGATAAGGTCAAGGCCGCGCTGCCCGCTGAGGTCACTTTCCTGGGCTTTGCGGGCAGCCCCTGGACGGTCGCAACCTACATGATCGCGGGGCAAGGCAGCAAGGAACAGGCCGAGGCGCGGCGCTACGCCTATCGCGATCCGCAGGCCTTCGCCGCGATCATCGACGCGATCGCCGAGATGACCGTCGATTACCTGGCCGGCCAGATCGAGGCCGGGGTCGAGGCGGTGCAGCTGTTCGACAGCTGGTCGGGCAGTCTCGCCCCCGCCCAGTTCGAGCAATGGGTGATCGCGCCGACCGCGCGGATCGTGGCAGGGCTCAAGCAGCGCCACCCGCACGTGCCGATCATCGGCTTTCCCAAAGGCGCCGGCGGCAAGCTCGCCGCTTATGCCCGCGAGACCGGGGTGGATGCGATCGGGCTCGACGAAACGGTGGATCCCGAATGGGCCGCGGCCGCTCTCCCCAAGCAGCTTCCGGTGCAGGGCAACCTCGACCCGCTCGCGCTGATCGCCGGCGGCGAGGCGCTTGAAAAGGCGGTCCAGCGCATCATATCAGCCTTCGAAGACCGCCCGCACGTCTTCAACCTGGGGCATGGCATTTTGCCGGATACGCCGATCGCGCATGTCGAACAGCTGCTTCGCCTGGTGCGCCAGTGATCGCCAATGACCTCGAAACGGCTCTTTCTTTGACCTACGCCTGGATCAAGGCCGCGCACGTCATCTTCGTGATCTTCTGGATCGCGGGGCTGTTCATGCTGCCGCGTTTCTACGTCTACCACCAGGAAGCGACGCCGGGATCGGTCGAGGAGCAGCGCTGGCTCGACCGCGAGCGCAAGCTGCGCAACATCATCATCACCCCGGCCATGCTGCTGGTGTGGGTGTTCGGCCTGACGCTTGCCTATATCACCGGCGCCTGGGCGGAGGGTTGGTTCCACGCCAAGTTCGCTTTGGTGCTGCTCCTGTCCGGCTATCACGGCTATATGGTCGGCTATGGCAAGAAGCTCGCCCGCGGCCAGCGGCCGGCGAGCGGCCGGTCGCTCAGGATCATGAATGAGATCCCGGGCATCGCCACCGCGCTGATCGTCATCCTGGTGATCGTTCGTCCCTTTTAGTCCGCTTGACTTGGTTTCGGCCGGAGCTTAACCCAAACTAAGTCGTTAGCCTGCCGTTCGCGCAGTCTCGCCCCCCACCCGACAGCCGATCCTCGCGCTCCGGACGACATTATTCAGCTTTTCCGAGAATCCTATGCATCTCAAACAATTGAAACAGAAAACCCCGGCCGATCTGGTCGCGATGGCCGAGGAACTCGGCATCGAGGGCGCGTCGACGCTGCGCAAGCAGGAGCTGATGTTCTCCATCCTCAAGGTCCAGGCCGAGAACGGCCAGGAGATCATGGGCATGGGGACCATCGAAGTGCTGCCCGACGGGTTCGGCTTCCTGCGCAGCCCCGAGGCCAATTATCTGGCCGGCCCCGACGACATCTACATATCGCCCAACCAGGTGCGGAAGTTCGGCCTCCGGACGGGCGACACGGTCGAGGGCGAGATCCGCGGTCCCAAGGACGGCGAGCGCTATTTCGCGCTGACTCGGCTGATCTCGGTCAATTACGACGATCCCGACGCCGTCCGGCACCGCGTCAATTTCGACAATCTGACGCCGCTCTATCCTGACGAGAAGCTGACGCTCGACACCAAGGATCCGACCGTCAAGGACAAGTCGGCGCGGGTCATCGACATCGTCTCGCCGCAGGGAAAGGGCCAGCGCGCGCTGATCGTCGCACCGCCACGGGTCGGCAAGACGATGCTGCTGCAGAACATCGCCAAGGCGATCACCGACAACCATCCCGAAGTGTTTCTGATCGTCCTCCTGATCGACGAGCGGCCCGAGGAAGTCACCGACATGCAGCGCTCGGTGAAGGGCGAGGTGATTTCCTCGACCTTCGACGAGCCCGCGCAGCGCCACGTCCAGGTCGCCGAGATGGTGATCGAAAAGGCCAAGCGCCTGGTCGAGCATAAGAAGGATGTCGTCATCCTGCTCGATTCGATCACCCGCCTGGGCCGCGCCTACAACACGGTCGTGCCGAGCTCGGGCAAGGTGCTGACCGGCGGCGTCGATGCGAACGCCCTGCAGCGGCCCAAGCGGTTCTTCGGCGCCGCGCGCAATATCGAGGAAGGCGGCTCGCTCTCGATCATCGCGACGGCCTTGATCGATACCGGATCCAAGATGGACGAGGTCATTTTCGAGGAGTTCAAGGGCACCGGCAATTCCGAGATCGTGCTCGACCGCAAGGTTTCCGACAAGCGCATCTTCCCGGCGCTCGACGTCGGCAAGTCCGGCACGCGCAAGGAGGAGTTGCTGGTCGACACCGCCAAGCTTTCCAAGATGTGGGTGCTGCGCCGGATCCTCATGCAGATGGGGACGGTCGACGCGATGCAATTCCTGCTCGACAAGATGAAGGACGCCAAGTCCAACGAGGATTTCTTCGCGTCGATGAACCAGTAAGCCGAAGAGGCGTTCGGGGGCGAGATGATGGAGCTGTTCTTCAACCTGCAAGCGGCGGTGCCGATGGGCATCGGCGGCATCTGGGACGCCATCGTCCTCGATTTCTCGAAACTCAACACCGCCGCGGCCTGGGTGGTCTTCGGCCAGGTGCTGATGATCGACATCATGCTCGCGGGCGACAATGCGATCGTGGTCGGCGCGCTCGCCGCCGGACTGCCGCCGGAGCAGCGCCGCAAGGTGATCCTGATCGGCATCATCGCCGCTTTGGTGCTGCGCATCGCCTTCGCCCTGGTCGTCACCCAGTTGATGCAGATCGTCGGCCTGACCTTCGCGGGCGGCCTGCTGCTGCTCTGGGTGGCCTGGAAGATGTGGCGCGAGCTCCAGCATTCCGGCCAGTCGCAAGGGTCCCCTGAAATCAGGGGCGATGAGGATAGCGGCCTCAAGCCCGCCAAGAGCTTCGCCGGCGCCGCCTGGGCGGTGGCCGTGGCCGACGTCTCGATGAGCCTCGACAATGTGCTGGCGGTGGCCGGCGCGGCGCGCGAGCATCCGGGCATCCTGATCATCGGCCTGTTGCTCGCCGTCGCATTGATGGGCCTCGCCGCCAACATCCTGGCCAAATATATCGAGCGCTATCGCTGGATCGCCTGGGTCGGGCTGCTGGTGATCGTCTACGTCGCCGGCAAGATGGTCTATGAGGGCTTTATCGACCCTCAGGTGGGGCTAGGCACACTGTTCGCCTGACCTTCGGCCGGCGCTTCGTCGAAGCACCGGCGCCGTTGGACGAACTTTCAAGACCGCTGGCGCCGCCGCCGCGATGAGGGTAGCATAGCTCTCATTGGAGGTTCGCGCATGGGCCGTCACCTGCTTCCGTTCGGCTTCGCTGCCGCGGCACTGACCGCCTCATTGTCCGCGGCGGAGCCTCCTGCCGCGCCGACTCGGGCCGGCGCCGAGCGCGACGTCATCGCCTTCGAACAGGACACCGCCGCCCGCATGACGGTGCCGGTCAGCATCGGCGGCCGCGGCCCCTATCGCTTCATCGTCGATACCGGCTCGGAACGGACGGTCATTTCGGAGGAGCTCGCTCGCAACCTCGAGCTCAGCGCCGGCCGCGAGGCTACGCTGCACAGCATCAGCGGCGCGGGCGAGGTCTCGACCGTGGTGATCCCCAATTTGCGCGTCAGCAAGCGCAACGTGCGCGGGATCCACGCCCCCGCCCTAGCCGCCGCCGATCTCGGCGCGGTCGGCATGCTCGGGGTCGATAGCTTGAAATCGCAGCGCGTGCTGTTCGACTTCGGCCGCCAGACCATGGCCGTGACCCCGTCCGTCCAATATGAGCAGGATTGGGGCCCCAACACGATCGTGATCAAGGCGCGCACCCGCTACGGCCGCCTCGTCCTCTCCAACGCCCGGATCGAAGGCGAGAAGGTGCTCGTCATCCTCGACACCGGATCCGAAGTGACGATCGGCAACGAGGCGTTGCGGCGCAAGCTCGCTGCCCGCGGCAAGCTTCGTTCGACGCGGCCGATCAGCCTGCTCAGCGTCACCGGCGGCCTCGCCCCCGCCGATTACACGACCATCAGCCACGTCCGGCTGGGCGGCGCCTATATCAAGCAGCTGCCGGTCGCGTTCGCCGACATCCACCCGTTCCGGCAGCTCGACCTGCTCGATCGGCCGGCCTTGCTGCTCGGCATGGACGCGCTGCAGCTGTTCGACCGGGTGTCGGTCGACTTCGCCCACCGGCGCGTGCAATTCCTCGCGCCGGATCTCGGCCTGCTCGAGGAGCAGACCCGGATGGCGGCGCTGGCGGGCGGATCCCGCACCGCCTCGCGCTGAGCTAAGGCACCAGGATGGTCGAGCCGGTCGTCGCCCGCGCCTCGAGCGCGCGATGGGCCGCGGCGGCGTCGCTGAGCTTGTACGTGGCGCCGATGCCCGGCCGCACGCTGCCATTGCCGATCATCTCGAACAGGCGGGCGGCCGAGGCCTCCATTTCGCCGGGGGCGGCGATATAATCGGCGAGCGTCGGCCGGGTGACGAAGACGGAGCCCGCCTTGGTGAGGTCAAGCGCGCGGAACGGCGGCACCGGGCCCGAGGCATTGCCGAAGGTGACGAGCAGGCCGCGGCGGGCAAGCGAGCCCAGCGAGGCTGCCCAGCTCGCCGCGCCGACGCCGTCGAGGACGATATCGGCGCCCTTTCCGCCGGTCCGCTCGCGCACCGCGTCCGCCAGCGCGCCCATCGGACAATCGAGCGCATGATCGGCGCCCGCTTCAGCCGCCAGCGCCGCTTTGGCTTCGCTGCCGGCATGGGCAATGACCGTCGCGCCCAAGGCTTTCAGCCACTGCACCAGGATCGAGCCGACCCCTCCGGCGGCGGCATGGACCAGGACGGTTTGCGCCGCTTGCACCCGGGCGCAGCGCTCGATCAGGAATTCGGCCGTGCATCCCTTGAGCATGGCCGCAGCCGCGATTTCGGGAGCAATTCCGGTAGGCAGCCGCACCAGGCGGTCCGCGGCAATCGTCCGGTGCGTCGCATAGGCTCCCAGCGGCCCGGAGAAATAGCCGACCCGGTCGCCTTCACGGAAGCCGCTCACCTCCGGGCCGACAGCCTCGACTAAGCCGGCTGCTTCCGACCCTAAACCGGAGGGGAGGGTCAGCGGGTAGAGCCCAGAACGGTAATAGGTATCGATGAAGTTCAACCCCACCGCCTCGTGACGGACGAGGATCTCCCCCTCGGCTGGCGCGGTGAGCTCCATCGGCTCCGGCTCGAGTATTTCGGGGCCGCCTGTTCGGCGGAGGGTGAAGCTATAGGGCGGTCCCATCATCTGCCTCCCCTCGTTCTTCGTTCCGCCGCTAACCGAGATGCTCGGCGAAAAACGCTTCCGTTCGCTCGTCCGCCAGCCGCGCCGAATCCTCGCTGCGCCTCTTGCCCATCTCGGCGGCGAAGCCGTGATCCTCGCCGGGATAGTCGTGCAAGACGACTTTGGGGTGGCCGTCCAGAGCCTCGTGGATCCTGGCCTGCACGTCCTTGGGCACGAAGCCGTCCTCGCCGGCGATTTGGAGCATCAGCGGACGGGCGATCGCCTCCTTGTCGCCGAGCAGGCTGTCGAGGCCGACGCCGTAATAGCCGACGGTCGCGTCGACATCGGTTCGAATCGACGTCATGAAGGCGAGCCGGCCGCCGAGGCAATAGCCGACGCATCCTACTTTTCCGTTTTTATTCAGGCGCTTACGGGCGGCGCCAAGGGTCGCCTCGATGTCCCTGACGCCTTGGTCCTGGTTGAACTTGCCCATCAGGTCCAGCGCCTGCTTGAATTCCTGCTCCACGTCGGGATCGAGCTCGACGCCGGGCTCCAGCCGCCAGAACAGGTCGGGCGCCAGCGCCAGATAGCCGAGCCGCGCCCAATGGTCGCACTTGCGCCGGATGCCGGCGTTGACGCCGAAAATCTCCTGGATGACCACGATCGCCGCGCGCGGGGGGCCCTCCGGCTCGGCCAGATAGGCCTTGAAGCTACCGTCCTGCTCGAGCGTTTCGATGTCGATCATGCCCATGGATGCGGGTCCCTGTCTTGCGGCGGCGGAGCGGACTATAGACATAGAGCAGGCCACAGCCGCAAGCAGCCCGAGAGGTGAGTGCCATGAAAGTTACGGTCGATGTCGATTGCACTCCGGAGGAAGCCCGGCGCTTCATCGGACTCCCCGATCTCAGCCCGGTCCACCAGGCATATGTCGAGAAGATGCAGAAGGCGGTGACCGACGGGCTCACTCCCGATGCGGTCGGCGAGATGATGAAGGCGTGGGGGCCGATGAGCGACGCCGGGATGGCGATGTGGCGGCAGATGCTGGAGCGGATGGGCGGGACCAAGGCCTAGCGTCCGCAAGCGGGGCGGGAGCGAATGGCGGCCGACACTATCTACGCCCTCTCCTCGGGAAGCCCGCCCGCGGGGATCGCGGTGGTTCGGATCAGCGGACCCGGTGCGGACGCGGCGCTGATGGCGCTTGCGGGACGGCTTCCGGAGCCGCGGCGGGCGGGCGTTGCCGCGCTTCGTCACCCGCTGAGTGGTGAGCTCCTCGACCGGGCGCTGGTGCTTCGCTTGCCGGGGCCGGGGAGCGCGACCGGCGAGGACGTGGCGGAGCTCCATCTCCACGGCGGGCGATCGGTGGTCGCCGCTGTCCTCGGCGCGCTCGCGGCGGTGCCGGGGCTGCGGCAGGCGGAGCCGGGGGAGTTCACCCGGCGGGCGTTTGAAATCGGGCGCATCGATCTTGCCGAAGCGGAGGGCTTGGCCGACCTGCTGGCGGCGGAGACAGAGGCGCAGCGCCGGGCAGCGCTCCAGCTCGCTGGCGGGGCGCTGAGCCGGGAGGTGGAGCGCTGGCAGGCGGAGCTGCTCGGCCTCGCCGCCGAGCTCGAAGCGGCGCTCGATTTCGCCGACGAGGGCGATGTCGGGGCGGACCTACCGGCGGGGTGGCGGGAGCGGCTGGCGCGATTGTGCGGGGAGTTGAAGGCGGCGCTTGCGCGGCCGCCGGCGGAACGGCTGCGCGACGGCGTCCGGGTGGTCCTGGCCGGGCCGCCCAATGCCGGCAAGTCGAGCCTGTTCAACGCGCTGGCCGGCCGCGAGGCGGCGATCATCTCGCCGTTGCCGGGCACCACCCGCGACCTCATCGAGGCGCCGGTGGCGATCGCGGGGATGCCGTTCCTGCTCGTCGACACGGCGGGGCTGCGCGAGAGCGGGGACGCCATTGAGGCGATCGGGGTGGACCGGGCGCGGTCGAGCCTCGCCGCCGCCGACATCATCCTGTGGCTGGGGAATCCAGGGGCGGCCCCGGACCGGGACCGGACCCTTGTCGTCGGGGCAAAGGCCGATCTGGGGCCGCCGCCGCCGGGGACCGATCTGCCGGTCTCCGCGATCACTGGCGAGGGGATCGAGCGGCTGGTCGACTGCCTGCGCGAGCGGGCAAAGTCGCTGCTCCCCGGGGAGGGCGAGATGGCGATCAACGCCCGTCATCGCGGCATCCTCCGGGATGTGCTCGCGAGTCTCGGGGAGGCAGGGGACACCGACGATCTGCTCATAGCGGCCGAATCGGTGCGGCTGGGGCGGCTGGCCCTGGACCGCCTCACCGGCCGCGCCGGGGTGGAGGACATGCTCGACGCTTTGTTCGGGCGCTTCTGCATTGGTAAATGAAATGTTCCACGTGGAACAGCGTCGAAGCCCGCTTCCCGGACTCGCCGGCGCGGGTTAGACGGGCGCCATGACGCGCTTCGACATCATCGTGATCGGCGGCGGCCATGCCGGCTGCGAAGCTGCGGCCGCGGCCGCGCGCATGGGAGCGTCGGTCGCGCTCGTCAATTTCAACCGCGACACGATCGGCGCGATGTCGTGCAACCCGGCGATCGGCGGTCTCGGCAAAGGGCATCTGGTGCGCGAGGTCGACGCCTGCGACGGGCTAATCGCCCGCGCCGCCGACCACGCCGCCATCCACTATCGAATGCTTAACGCGAGCAAGGGTGCGGCGGTACGCGGCCCCCGCGTCCAGGCGGACCGGCGGCGATACCGCTCGGCCATCCACGACCTGCTCGCCGGGCAATCGGGTCTCACCATCGTCGAGGGTGAGGCGAGCGCGTTGCGGCTCGAGGGCCGCCGCGTCACCGGACTGACCTTGGCCGACGGCCGAGAACTAGCGGCGACGGCGGTGGTGCTCGCCACCGGCACGTTCTTGGGCGCGAAGCTTCATTTCGGGATGACGAGCTGCGCCGGCGGCCGGGTCGGCGAGCGCGCGGCCACCGAGCTTGCGGGGCAGCTTCGCGGCCTGGGCCTGCCGCTGGCCCGGCTGAAGACGGGTACCCCGCCGCGCCTCGACGGCCGCACGATCGACTGGAGCCGGTTGGAGCGGCAGCCGTCCGACGACGGTGGCTGGACTCTCTCGGCCATGACCGAAGCGCGGGCGCCGCCGCAGCTGTTCTGCGCGATCACCCGCACCAATAGCCGCACTCACGAGATCATCCGCGCCTCGCTCGATCGCTCGCCTTTGTTCGGGGGCGAGATTACCGGGGTGGGGCCGCGATATTGTCCTTCGATCGAAGACAAGGTCCATCGCTTCGCCGACCGTGACGGCCATCAAGTCTTCCTGGAGCCCGAGGGGCTGGACGATCCGACTATCTATCCGAACGGCGTCTCGACCTCGCTTCCCGCCGACGTCCAGCTCGCCATGGTGCGGTCGATGGAGGGGCTCGAGCGGGCCGAGATCCTGCAGCCCGGCTATGCGGTCGAATATGATCATATCGACCCGCGCATCCTCGACCCGACACTGGCGGTGCGCCCGGAGCTCGCGCAGGGGCTTTACCTGGCGGGTCAGGTCAATGGGACTACCGGCTATGAGGAGGCCGCCGCCCAGGGGCTCGTGGCCGGGGTGAACGCCGCCGCCTGGGTCGCCGGCAAGCCGCCAATGCTGTTCGATCGGAGCGAGTCCTATATCGGCGTCATGGTCGACGACCTCACCCTGCAGGGTGTCACCGAGCCCTACCGGATGCTGACGGCACGCGCCGAATATCGCCTTCGGCTTCGCGCCGACAATGCCGACGTCCGGATCACCCCCCAAGCGATTGCCGCGGATTGCGTATCGCACCAGCGGCGGAAGATGTTCGTGGGGATGCAGCAGGGCCGTGCCGATATCGAAGAGCTGCTTGGCCAACGCTTCACGGCGAAACAGCTGCTGGCGGCGGGTGCCGAGGTTCGGGACGAGGGTGTCTCCCGCACCCTGGCCGAGTGGACTCGCTTCCCGAACGTCGGGGCAGATGCGCTCGTGCGGATCGCGCCCGCTCTTGCCGCAGCCGATCGCAAGCTGCTCGACAGCGCAGTCGAGGATCATCGCTACGCGCCATATCTGGACCGCCAGCAGGCCGAGGTGGCGAGGCTGAAGGCGGACGAGGCGGTGCGGATCCCGGCCCACTTCGATTATGGGGGCGTACCTGGGCTTTCCAACGAGATGGTCGAGCGCTTATCATCGGCCCGTCCGCACAGCTTGGGCGCAGCCCGGCGCGTTCGCGGGATCACGCCGGCCGCGTTGGCCTCTATACTGGTCCATCTGCGTCGTAAGGCGGCGTGATGGATGAAGACGAGGCACGCCAGCGGCTCATCGGCGAGTTCGGTGTTCCACGTGAAACACTCGCCCGGTTGAAGCTGTTTGTTAACTATTTGGCGGCTGAGAACGAGCGACAAAACCTCGTCTCCCGCGCGTCTCTCGACGAGGTTTGGTCGCGCCATATCCTGGATTCGGCGCAACTTCTCAGCTTCGCTCCTAGGTCAGTGGGATCATGGCTCGACTTGGGCACGGGGGCCGGGTTCCCCGGCTTGATCGTTGCAGCCTTGCGACGCGATATAGCGGTTACCATGGTCGAGGCGCGCCGGTTGCGCGTCGCCTTCCTTGAGGCTGCGGCCGACATTCTCCGGTTGAGGCCCGACACCATCATTCGCTGCGCCAAGGTCGAGCAGGTTGAATCCGCCCCTTTCGACGTGATCAGCGCCCGCGCCTTCGCGCCTTTGGACCGGCTGTTGGCGCTGGGCGAGCGATTTGCCACCGCAAATACACGTTGGATCCTGCCCAAGGGCAAAAATGCCAAAACGGAACTGGATGCTGCCGAATCGCTGTGGCAGGGTAGCTATCGTATCGAACCGAGCCTCACCGACGCCGATGCCGGCATCATCGTCGCGGAAAATGTTCGGCGAAAGGCCAGGGCACGAAGATGATCCGGATTGCGGTCGCCAATCAGAAGGGGGGAGTGGGCAAGACCACCACGGCGATCAACCTCGCCACCGCGCTGGCGGCGACGGGCTGGAAGGTGCTGCTGGTCGATCTCGATCCCCAGGGCAATGCCTCGACCGGGCTCGGCGTGGCGCATCACGAGCGCAATCAGTCGAGCTACGAATTGCTGACCGGCGGTTGCACGCTCGAGGAGGCGGTGGTCGCCACTCGGATTCCGCGGCTGGACCTGGTCCCTTCGACGGTGGACCTCTCCGGCGCCGAGATCGAGCTGGTCGAATATGAGGAGCGGACGCACCGGCTCGACAAGAGCTTGAACAGCGCGTCCGGCGGCCGCTGGGACATTTGCCTCGTCGATTGCCCGCCTTCACTCGGTCTGCTGACCATCAACGCCCTGGTGGCGGCGCGCGCCATCCTCGTGCCGCTCCAGGCGGAGTTCTTCGCCCTCGAGGGATTGAGCCAACTGCTCCAGACGGTCGAGCGGGTGCGGGCTCGGTTCAACCCCGAGCTTTCCATCCTCGGCGTCGCACTCACCATGTACGACCGCCGCAACAATCTTTCCGCGCAGGTCGCCGCTGACGTCCGCGCCTGCCTCGGAAAGGTGGTGTTCGATACCGTCATCCCGCGCAACGTGCGGCTTTCCGAAGCGCCTAGCCACGGCGTGCCCGCCCTCATCTACGATCATCGCTGCTCAGGATCGGAGGCTTATATGTCGCTTGCGCGCGAACTCATCGGCCGGTTGCCGGCGCCGGCGGCCGCGGCATGATCGACGAGACCCCGATCCGCCGCCGTGCGCCCGGTCTCGGCCGCGGCCTCTCCTCGCTCCTCGGCGAAGTCGCGCAGGAAGCGCCGATTGCCGGAGGATCGGGTCGGGGCGGCATCCAGATGCTGCCGGTGGCGAGCATCGAACCCAATCCGAACCAGCCGCGCCGAAGCTTCGACGAAGATGCGCTGACGGAGCTCGCCGAGTCGATCCGCACGCGGGGGCTGATCCAGCCGATCGTCGTGCGGCCGCGCGAGGGCGGCTATCAGATCGTCGCCGGCGAGCGCCGGTGGCGGGCGGCGCAGCGCGCGCGCCTGCACGACGTGCCGGTGATCGTCCGCGACTTTGACGATGTCGAGACGCTGGAAGTCGCCATCATCGAGAACATCCAGCGCCAGGACCTGAACGCGATCGAAGAGGCCGAGGCTTATAAGCGGCTGCTCGACGAGTTCGGCCATACCCAGGAGGCGTTAGGCCGGCTGGTCCACAAATCCCGCAGCCATGTCGCTAACCTATTGAGATTGCTTGACCTTCCATCGAAGGTGCGGGCTTGGGTCGCGTCGGGGGAGCTCAGCATGGGCCACGCCCGCGCGTTGCTGGGGACCAGCGACCCGGAAGCCTGCGCACTCGAGGTGATCAACCGCGACCTGTCGGTGCGGGAGACCGAGAAGCTTGCCCGTGCCGACAAGCCGCGGCGGCCAGGCCCGATCGAACATAAAGGTGCGAGCGCCGACATCGAGGCGCTGGAGCGGCAGCTCGGCGACATGCTGGGGCTGAAGGTCAGGATCACGCATCGGCCGGACGGCGGTCAGGTCACGCTCAATTATTCGTCGCTCGACCAGCTCGACATGATCTGCCAGCGCCTCAGCGGCGAGCGTATCTGAACACGGGACGCACCGGCTAGCGCAGTCGCCCGGCTTGGCGGCAGATCGCGAACAGCTCCTCGTCCACGGCCACCGGGCCAACGCCGCCGGATGCCTTCACCTGGCGCTCCGCTTCAAGCAGACGGCCCATGCTCTTGGCCAGAAGGTCGGATCGCCAGCGCGAGAGCTGCGAGGCGACCGCATCCTTCTCCTTCCAGAAGACCGCCTTGCCATGTGACGCCATGACGGCGGCGACGCTGTTGCCGCGATCGGCTTCCGACCGCAGCTTCGCCAGCAATGTCATCCGCCGGACCACGGCACGGATCAGCGATATGCCCTCGATTCCCTCGCTTTTGAGCCGCGCCATCTCGGTCTGCAGCAGGCCGAGATCGCCACCGGCGACGGCTTCGACCAGCCGCGAGAGGTCGCCTTCCTCATTGGCCGCGCCGACCGCCTCGACCGCTTCTTCGTCGAGCGGCTTCGGCCGGTCGGGAGCGGCGTCGAGATAGAGGGCGTATTTCGCCAGCTCCTGTCCAATCAGCGCACGATTGCCGCCCGCGGCGTCAGCGATGCGGCGGGCGACGTCGCTGCGCATATCGAGGCCCTGCTCGCGCCCAAGCTCGGTCACGAGCCGCGCCGCCTCGCGCGCGTCGGGCAGGTAGCTGGCGAAGGCCATGGCCGAGGGGGCGGCCAAGGCGGCCTTGAGGAGCTTGGAGGTGGGCTTCAGATTGCCGGCGATCAGGACCACCGGGTTGCCGGCGGCCGGCGCCTCGAGCAGCGCCTCCACCGCCGGCAGCGCCTCGTCGCCGGCGGGCTCCACCCAGATGTAGCGCGGGTCGCCGAACAGTGAGATGGAGGCGGCCTCGTCGGCGAGCCGCGCCGGATCCGATTTGAGGTCGGCGCCGCTGAGGTCGATCCGCTCGGCTCCCGCGCCCATTGCCTTGGCGAGGCTGAGCGCGAGCGCGCGCGATCCAGCTTCGTCGGGGCCGTAAAGCAACGTCCAGCGGATGTCGGGGGACGGGGCCCGGAGCATCTGTTCGATCTGGCCGCGACTGGCCTTCACCGGCCGCCGCCCGTGCGCGACACGTAGAGTGCGACCCGGGCGACGATCTGGTCCGCAACCTGGGTCGACAGCCGCTCGAGCGCGGTCTGCTCGGCCGCGACGGTGGCATATTCGGAGCCGACCACGTCGATCCCGGCGTCGGATCCGGCAGTGGCGTCGAGCAGGACAGTGCCGAGCGAGGCATCGACCAGGCGATAGCGTGCGCGCAAGGTCCGGCGCTCCCGGGTCACCGCATTGTTGCGGATGCCGAACCCGGTAATGTCGTCGTCGAGCTCGACTTCGAGCCGGTAGCGCGGCGCCGCGCCCTCGGGTGCCCGCAGCCGGTCCTCGAGCGCGGTGCGGACGAGCCAGCCGGAGCGACCGGCGATCGGCGCCACCGTGATCGAGCGAAGCGTCTGCGCCACCGGGCCGCGTTCGCCGCCGCTATAGAGCGGGCGCAGGCCGCAGCCGGACAGGAGCAGGCCCGTAAGGAGGAGCGCCGCGCGGATCACGCGACCAGATTGACCAAACGGTCCGGCACCACGATCACCTTGCGCGGCGGCTTGCCTTCCAGGATGCGAACCACCTTCTCGGAGGCGAGCGCCATTTCCTCGAGCGTCTCGCGCGCGGCGCCCTTGGGAGCGGTCAGCGTGTCGCGCAGCTTGCCGTTGACCTGGACGGCGATGGTGACTTCGTCCTCGGCGAGCAGCGTCGGATCGACCGTGGGCCAAGCCTGGTCGGCGATCAGGCCTTCCCTGCCGGCGGCGCTCCAAGCTTCTTCGGCAAGGTGGGGCACCATCGGCGCGACGAGCAGCAGAATGGTCTCGGCGGCCCTGGCGCGCGAGGCGGAGGGCGGCGCCTTTTCAATCGCGTTGGCGAGCTCGTAGAGATTGGCGACGGCCTTGTTGAAGGCGAGCGCCTCGATATTGGCGGCAACGGCGGCGATGGTCTGGTGGAGCTTGCGGTCGAGCGCCCGGTCCTCCCCCATGCCGGTTTCGGCATTGCTGCCGATGCGCCACAGCCGCTGGACGAAGCGCCACGACCCTTCGATGCCGGCCTCGCTCCACGGCAGGTCGCGCTCGGGCGGGCTGTCGGAGAGCATGAACCAGCGCACGGCGTCGGCGCCATATTGGTCGACGATCGTGTCGGGATCGACGGTGTTCTTGCGCGACTTGGACATCTTCTCGACGCGGCCCGCCGTCACTGGCTGGCCGCTCTCGATGTGGACCCAATCGTCGCCATCGCGGCGGACCTCGTGCGGGCTCAGCCAGGAGCCGTCGCCCGCCTTGTAGGTTTCGTGGGTCACCATGCCCTGGGTGAACAGGCCCTTGAACGGCTCGTCGACGGCGATGCGGCCGATCCGCTTCAGCGCGCGCGTCCAGAAGCGGGCGTAGAGCAGATGGAGGATCGCATGCTCGACGCCGCCAATATATTGGTCGACGGGCAGCCAGCTCTCGGCGACGCTCGCGTCGAACGGCCGGTCGCCCGGCTGGCTGGCGAAGCGGATGAAATACCAGCTCGAATCGACGAACGTATCGAGCGTGTCGGTCTCGCGCCGGGCGGCGGCCCCGCATTTGGGGCAATCGACATGGCTCCAGCTCTGGTGGCGGTCGAGCGGATTGCCGGGAAGCTCGAAGCTGACGTCCTCCGGAAGCACTACCGGCAGCTGGTCCTTGGGCACCGGCACGGCGCCGCAGGCTTCGCAGTGGATGATGGGAATCGGCGTGCCCCAGTAACGCTGGCGCGACACGCCCCAGTCGCGCAGCCGCCACACCACGGTGCCTTCGCCCCAGCCGTCGGCCTCGGCGCGGCGGATCACTTCCGCCTTGGCGGGCTCGACCTCAAGATCGTCGAGGAAGCGCGAGTTGACGATGACGCCGGAGCCGGTGAAGGCCTCGCCTTCGACCGGGTCATCGGCTTGCTGCGCGGCAGGGGCGACCACGCGCCGGATCGGGAGGCCGTATTTGGAGGCGAACTCGAAGTCGCGCTGGTCGTGGCCGGGGACGCCGAAAATGGCGCCGGTGCCGTAATCCATCAGCACGAAATTGGCGATGTAGAGCGGCAGCTTCCACTCGGGGTCGAGCGGATGGATGACGGCGAGGCCGGTGTCGTGGCCCTTCTTCTCGGCGGTCTCGAGCTCGGCGGCGGTGGTGCCGCCGCGCTTGCATTCGGCAATGAAAGTGGCGGCCGCTTCATTCCGGCCGGCCAGTTCGAGTGCGATCGGGTGATCGGGGGAGATCGCCGCGAAGCTGGCGCCGAAGATGGTGTCGGGGCGGGTGGTGAAGACTTCGAGCGAGTCCATGCCGGCGGCGGGGCGCTCGAGCGCGAAGCGGAAGCGCATGCCGACGCTCTTGCCGATCCAATTCTCCTGCATCAGCCGGACCTTGTCGGGCCATTGGTCGAGCGCGCCGAGGCCTTCGAGCAGGTCCTCGGCGAAGTCGGTGATCTTGAGGAACCATTGGTTGAGCTTGCGGCGCTCGACCAGCGCGCCCGAACGCCAGCCGCAGCCGTCGATCACCTGCTCGTTGGCGAGCACGGTCATGTCGACCGGATCCCAATTGACCTCGCTCTGCTTGCGATAGACGAGGCCGGCCTCGAACAGATCGAGGAACAGCGCCTGCTCGTGGCCGTAATAATCGGGCTCGCAAGTGGCGAACTCGCGGCTCCAGTCGAGCGCGAAGCCGAGCCGCTTCAGCTGCCCCCGCATGGTGGCGATATTGGCGCGGGTCCATTCGCCGGGATGGACCTTCTTCTCCATCGCGGCATTTTCGGCCGGCATGCCGAACGCGTCCCAGCCCATCGGATGGAGCACTTCGAAGCCCTTCATCCGCCGGTAGCGGGCGAGCACGTCGCCCATCGTATAGTTGCGGACGTGGCCGATATGGATGCGCCCCGAAGGATAGGGGAACATCTCGAGCACGTAGCTCTTCGGCTTGCCGCTGTCGTCCGAGGCGCGGAAGGAGCCGCGCTCCTCCCAGACCTGCTGCCAGCGGGCGTCGGCCGTCCGGGGGTTGAAGCGCGAAGCCATTGCCGAACCCGTCTTAGCCGACGGCGGCCCGCCGGAGGTCGCGCGCCTTGGTGAGGATGATCTCTTCGAGCTTCTGGACGGTCGCGGCCGCGACCGGCGCTTCCACCCACTGGCCGTTCTGCATCACCTGGCGCGAGGCGGCGACGCGCAGCGCGTCGGCGCGAAGGTCGCGGTCGAGGATGGTGGCGGTGACCTTCACCCGCTCGCCCGGGGAAGCGGGGTTGGCATACCAATCGGTGACGATGACGCCGCCGTTGGAATCGACCTGGGCCAAAGGCGCGTAGGACAGGGTGTCGAGCGCCGCCCGCCAGAGATAGGAATTGACGCCGATCGTCGTCACCTGCGAGGCGGCGAGGTCGGCCTGGGGCAGCGCCCGGTTGCGCGAGCAGGCGCCGAGCGTGACGGCG
This sequence comes from Allosphingosinicella sp., assembly GCA_036388655.1. Taxonomy (GTDB): domain Bacteria; phylum Pseudomonadota; class Alphaproteobacteria; order Sphingomonadales; family Sphingomonadaceae; genus Allosphingosinicella. The sequence continues at coordinate 16,715 of DASVRK010000144.1, forward strand.
CAGGCGATCGCGAGGCCGAGAGAAACAGCGCGGTTCATCTGGATGTCCTTGATGCTTTTCAGTCGGCCGCCGTTATAGATAACGCGGCGCGCGCGGCAAGCCGTCTCTGAGCGCGAACCGGGCCTCCGGCCGGCGCCGGGCGCGGGAATCAGAGCTTGGCGAGCTGCTGCGGTTTTACGGTAGCGCGGTCGATGCGCTGCTGCTGGCCGGGCCGCGGCTCGGGCAGGTCGACCTGCTCGGGCATCAAAGTCTGCGAGATGGCACCGGCGGCGGGCTTGCACTGGGCGACGACGACCGGGAAGGCGACGTCGCTGTTGTTCATCAGCGCGTCTTCGGTGGCGGCGTTGCAGGCTTCGACGCTCTCGTAGCGGGCCGGCGCGACGGCAACCTGCTGGCAGGCCGTATCAGCCTCGCCGCAGCCCATGATCGCCATGATGTAAAAGGCTGGACCCATGTCCGTGCTCCGCTCTGCCCGAAACCGTTAAACTGCTGGAGAATCACAATGTTCCAATTGAGTCTCACGCGTAACTTGGTGGCGGGTCCCCGCATCACTATTTAGACCAACATGCCGCCCGAAACGACGAACCCGACCGAACGGCCGGAAGCCGGGTGGCAAGCGCTGCGCCGCTTCCTCCCCTATCTGTGGCCCGCGGGCGAGCCGGCGCTCCGGGCGCGCGTGGTGGCGGCGCTGGCGCTGGTGCTGATCGCCAAGGGCGCCACCCTGATCATGCCGTTCGCCTACAAGGCGGCGATCGACCAGATGGCGCCGGGGATGGAGGCGGCGGCGGGCCTCGCCATGGCGTTCGTCGCGGCCTATGCCGGCGCGCGGTTCGGCGGCGTGCTGTTCGACAATCTCAGGAACGCCATCTTCGAACGGGTCGGGCAGGATGCGGCGCGGCGGCTGGCCGAGCATGTCTTCCGCCACGTTCACAAATTGTCGCTGCGCTTCCACCTCGAGCGGCGTACCGGCGCGCTCACCAAGATCGTCGAGCGCGGCACCAAGAGCATCGACATGATGCTCTATTTCCTGCTGTTCAACATCGCCCCGACTATCATCGAGCTGATCGCCATCTGCGTCATCTTCGGCGTGAAGTTCGGCCCCGGTTTGGTGGTCGCGACGCTGGCGATGGTGGCGCTCTATATCTTCTTCACGCGGCTGGTCACCGACTGGCGTTCGCAACTGCGGCGCGAATTGAACGACATCGACAATAAGGCGATCGCCCGCGCCGTCGATTCGCTGCTGAACTACGAAACCGTCAAATATTTCACCGCCGAGGAGCGCGAGGCGCGCCGCTACGGCAAGGCGATGCGCGCCTATCAGGAAAGCGCGATCCGCAACGAGACCTCGCTCGCATGGCTGAATATCGGCCAGTCGCTGATCACCAATGTCATGATGGCCGGCGCCATGGCCTATACGGTGTGGGGCTGGAGCCGCGGCCAGTTCACCACCGGCGACGTGGTGCTGGTCAATACGCTGCTGGCGCAGCTCTTCCGTCCGCTCGACATGCTCGGCTGGGTCTATCGCAACATCCGCCAGGGCCTGATCGACATGGAGCAGATGTTCGACATCATCGACACTCAGGCCGAGGTGAAGGACAAGCAAGGCGCGCCCGAGCTCCGGGTCGGCGCCGGCCATGTCCGGCTCGAGGGGGTGCGCTTCGGCTATGAGCCCGATCGCGAGATCCTCAAGGGCATCGACCTCGATGTGCCGCCGGGAACGATGCTGGCGGTGGTCGGGCCGTCGGGCGCGGGCAAGTCTACCTTGTCGCGCCTGCTGTTCCGCTTCTACGAGCCGACCGGCGGGCGCATCACCATCGATGGGCAGGATATATGCGAGGTCAACCAGGCGAGTCTGCGCGCCGCGATCGGCATCGTCCCGCAGGACAGCGTGCTGTTCAACGATTCCATCGGCTACAATATCGGCTATGGCCGCGATGGCGCCGGCCAGGCGGAGATCGAGGCCGCCGCCAGGGGCGCAGCGATCCACGACTTCATCATGGGCCTTCCGGCCGGGTATGACAGCCAGGTCGGCGAGCGCGGGCTCAAGCTTTCGGGCGGCGAGAAGCAGCGGGTCGCGATCGCCCGCACCTTGCTCAAGGACCCGCCGATCCTGATCCTCGACGAGGCGACCAGCGCGCTCGACAGCCGCACCGAGGCGGCGATCCAGGAGACTTTGCGCAGCGTCGCCGCCCGCCGCACCGCCATCGTCATCGCCCACCGCCTCTCCACCGTCGTCGACGCCGACCAGATCGTCGTCCTCGACGAGGGCCGCGTGGCCGAGCGCGGCACCCACGCCCAGCTGTTGCGGAAGGGCGGCCTTTACGCGGAGATGTGGGCGCGCCAGCAGAGCGAGCGCGAGCAGGACGCGGCCGAGGCGGCGGAATAGGGCGCCGGGCGGCGTTCAGTCCCAATCCGTCATTCCAGCGAAAGCTGGAATCCCACTGGCCTTTTGGCCGCCACAAGAAGGGAGAACCCAGCTTTCGCTGGGATGACGTTCCGTGCCTTGCTCCGGCCCAGGGGATAACGGAGACCCGAGTTTTCGCTGGGATGACGTTTCTCGGTCACGACAGGGAACTAACCTCGGTTAGGAACGCTATGTTGCATTGCAGCATGGGCTATCCCGCGCTGCACAACCATTCCACGGCGTTCGCCACGGGCGTCGACAAACCAAGGAACTACAATGACCCTGCGTCAGACCATTCAATCCGCCCCCGCCAAGGCCGGCGCGATCATCGAGAAGCTTTCGAACACCTCCAACCAGGCGATCAAGACCCGCGAGAGCCTGTTCGCCGAGCTGACCGCTGAGCTCAGCTTGTACGTCGACCTCGAGGAACAGCACCTCGTGCCGCTGCTTCGCAAGCATGCCGGCACCAAGGCGCTCGCCCCCGACGCCGCCAAGGGCAACAAGGAGCTCCGCGCGAAGCTGGCCGAGCTCGCCGTCGCTCCGAAGGACGACGATGCGTTTCTCGAGAAGCTGAACGAGCTCAAGAAGGGCTTCCAGCAGCACGTCCGCAACGAGCGCAAGGAGCTGCTGCCGGCGGTGCTGAAGGCGCTCGACGATGAGGAAGCCAATCAGCTCGCCGCCGCCATCGAAGGCGGCATCGACGAGGCGGAGAATGCCAAGCGCGAGCAGAAGAAGCAGGAAGCCGCCGCCGCCAAGCGCGAGGCCGAGCAGGCCGAAGCCGCCGCTGCCGCCGAGCGCGAGACCGCGCGGGCCGCGAAGGCCGCCGAGCGCCAGGCGCGCGAAGCCGCCGACAAGATGGCGGAGTCGCTCGAGCGCGGCGCCGCCGCGGCGAAGCAGACCGCCCAGTCGGTCACGGTCGACCTGATGGAGCAGACCCAGCAGGCCGCCACCGGCGCTCGCGAGGCGATGACCGCCTATAGCGGCACGGTCCAGAAGGCTGCCGAGGACCTGCGCGCGGTGTCCGCCTCGACTAACATCGCGGCGACCGGCGTTTCGCAGTTCGTCTCGGCCTGGTTCGAATGGGCCGGCAAGGTCGCCCGCACCAATGCCGAGGTGTCGCGCCGGATGCTGCAGTCGCGCAACGTGACGCAGTTCGCCGAAGCTCACCAGGAATATGTGACCAGCGCGACGCGCAACCTGATCGAGGGCAACAGCGCGTTGCTCGAGATCGCCCAGCGCACCTCGAAGGAGGCGCTGCGGCCGCTCGAGGGCCAGCTCGCCCGCTAAGCCAGCGAAGTAAATTCAGGCGCGCCCGTCGTCCCTTGCAGGGGACAGCGGCGCGCCTTTTTTTTTTGGCGAAGGGCAGGGGCTATCGGGGCCCGAGAGGCAGCCGCGACACGCACCGAAGTCCTCGTCATTCCAGCGCAAGCTGGAATCTTGCGGGTCGGACCTGAAGGGGAAGTGAGATTCCAGCTTGCGCTGGAATGACGGGGAGCGCTGGATGCGCGGGTGCCACGCGCCCGCTTGATGTTTGCGCGGCGACGGTGTTTGCTGTCGACATGAGGATGACGACACCCAAGGCGCTGGTTGCGCTGGTCTGTTCGGCGCTGCTGGGGGCGGCGGCGAGCGCGGCGCCCGCGAACCTTTTCATCAAAACGGGCGAGACGATCGTGGTGCGGGTCGGGGCCGACGGGGCGATGTCGGTTGAATCGCGGGCAGCGGCGCCGCCGCTGTCGGGGTTCGAACAATCGGCGCTCGCCCAGATGCAAGCGGCGCTGGCGCAGGTGCCGCCGGACGCGAAGACGCTGCCGGCGATGCCGATCCTCGGCCCCAAGGATACCAAAGTCCCTGACATCCGCCCCAATTCGGTTCGGCTGACGTTCCGCGCGGTAGCGGGTGGAAGCGAGGCGATGCTCTGGATCGAGAACGGATATGACGGGGCGTTCCGCTATCGTGCGGTGATGCACCGCGGCGAGCGGTCGGCGCCGACAGACGTGTGCCAGGTGATGCCGAAAAAACCCGGCGCCGAGCATTGGCCGTTCCAGATCGAAAGGCTGGAGCTTTCGGAGGCGCGGCTGGAGCCGTGGCAGGACGGGCAAGGCATACGCTGCCAATAGCTTCGGCGCGGAGGCTCGACTTCCGGACCGCTCGCCCGCTATCGGTCGCGGCGTGAGCAATCCCCTCTCCATCCTCCGGTCGACCTTCGGCTTTTCCGACTTTCGCGGCGTGCAGCCGGCGGTGATCGAGCGCGTGATGGCCGGCCAGCACACGCTGGCGGTGATGCCGACCGGGGCGGGCAAGTCGCTCTGCTACCAGGTGCCGGCGCTGGCGCGGAAGGGGACGGCTTTGGTGATCTCGCCGCTGATCGCGCTGATGCACGACCAGATACGGTCGGCGGACGGGTTCGGGATCAAGGCGGCGGCACTGACCTCGGCCGACGACAACCGCCAGGAGACGGTGGCGCGGCTTCGGCGGGGCGAGCTCGACCTGCTTTACGTTGCGCCCGAACGGGCCTCGGGGGACGGCTTCCGGCAGCTGATCGACAGCATCAAGCTGTCGCTGGTCGCGATCGACGAGGCGCATTGCGTCAGTGAATGGGGGCATGATTTCCGGCCCGACTACCGGCTGCTGCGCCCGTTGCTCGACCAGTTCGGCGAAGTGCCGCGGCTCGCGCTCACCGCCACCGCCGACCGGCAGACCCGCGCCGACATATTGGTCCAGCTCGGCATACCGGAGGACGGGCTGATCCTGGCGGGGTTCGACCGGCCCAATATCCGCTACCATATCCGGCCGCGCGACGGCGTCGGCGCGCAATTGAAGACGCTGCTGGCGGAGCAGCCGGGGCCGGGGATCGTCTATGTGCCGAGCCGCGACAAGGCCGAGCGGCTGGCCGACCAATTGAGCGGGCCGGGCCGCCGCGCACTGCCCTACCATGCCGGGCTCGAGCCGCAGGTGCGGGCGCGCAACCAGGCTGCGTTCGTGCGCTCCGAGAATATGGTGATGTGCGCGACGATCGCGTTCGGCATGGGGATCGACAAGCCCGACGTGCGCTTCGTCGCCCATGCCGGCCTGCCCAAATCGATCGAGGCTTATTATCAGGAGACCGGGAGGGGCGGGCGCGACGGCGATCCGGCCGAGGCCTGGTTGTTCTGGGGCGCCGAGGATTTCTCGCGGGCGCGGCGGCGGATCGAGACCGAAGTGCCGGAGGAGCGGCGGCAGGGCGAGCGGCAGCGGCTAAATGCGCTGGCGGCGGTGGTCGAGACGGCCGGGTGCCGGCGGGCGCTGCTGCTGCGCCATTTCGGCGAGACGCCGCCGGAGCGTTGCGGCAATTGCGACAATTGCCTGGCGCCGCCGAGCACGGTGGACGCGACCGAGGCGGCGCGCAAATTGCTGTCGGCCGCGTTCCGGACCGAGATGCGGTTCGGAATCGCGCATCTGATCGACGTGCTGGCGGGCAAGGAGACGGACAAGATCCACGGCTTCGGGCACCATCGGCTGTCGGTGTTCGGCATCGCTGAGGGCGACGAGCTGGCGCTGATGAAGCCGGTGGCGCGGGCGCTGATGGCCCGCGATGCGCTGCGCGCCGACGAATATGGCGGGCTTTCCTTCGGGCCGGCGGCCAAGCCGATCCTCAAGGGCGAGGAGAAGCTCGACCTGGTGCTGCCGCCAAGACGCCAGAGGAAGGCCCGGCGCGGCGGAGCGGGGGGCGGCAATCCCGAGGGCGACCCGCTGTTCGAGGCGCTGCGCGCGTGCCGGCGGGATTTGGCCAAGGAGGCGTCGGTGCCGCCCTACGTCGTGTTCCACGACAGTACGCTGCGGGAGATGGCGGAGCTCAGGCCGACGAGCCTGCAGGCGCTGTCGCGGGTTTCCGGCGTCGGGGCGGCCAAGCTCGAGCGTTATGGCAAGGCGTTCGTCGAGGTGGTGCGGGAGCATTCGTCGTGAGGGGGCGGCTATTCCCGCTCGATCCCGATACTCTGGTCTCCGGCCAGATCATGCCGGAAGACCTGTCAGCCCTGGCCGCGGAGGGCGTGACGATGATCGTCAACAACCGGCCCGACGGGGAGGAGCCGGGGCAGCCGGCGGCGGTGGCGATCGAGGCGGCGGCGCGGGCGGCGGGGATCGATTATCGCTGGGTGCCGGTGGCGTCGGGCTTTTCGCCCGATCAGGTCGAGGCGATGGGCGCGGCGCTGGAGGCTGCGGACGGCAAGGTGCTTGCCTTCTGCCGCTCGGGCACGCGCTCCACCTTCCTGTGGGCGCTGGCGCGAAGCCGGGCCGGCGACGACGGCGACGAGCTGGTGCGCAAGGCGGCGGCGGCGGGCTACGATCTGTCGCCGATCCGCGGTCTCCTTCAGCGCTGATCCTCCGCGAGGATGGTTTGGGCTGCCTTGAGGTCGCGTTCGTCGACCATCAGCCGGGCGGGGGTCATCGCCCCGAGCCCGAGGCTGGCGAGGCCGGCGCCGAACAGCACCGTTTCGATCCCCTCCGAAGCGAGCCGGCCGCGCGCGACCTCGGCGGCGACCGGATTCTGGAACAAGGCGAGTTCGACCAGCGCCATTACCAGGGGAACACGTCGCCGGCGGCGACCTCGTCGGGGCGGGGGGTGCGGCCGAGGATCGGGTTGCGGTGGGGGAAGCGGCCGAACCGCTCGATGACGTCATGGTGCTTGACCGCGAAGCCGAGCTGATGCGGGTCGCCGAGCGCGTTGAACAAAGCCAGCGAGCGCTGCTGGTCGCCCGGGTCCTCGCTATGCTGGAACGGCATGTAGAGGAAGCCGCGTTCCGCCGGAGTCAGTTCCCGGTCGATGCGGCGATCGACCGCGCCCCTGGCGACGGCGAGGGCGAGCGGATCGGTGGCGAATTGCTCGGCATGGCCGCGGAACATGTTGCGCGGGAATTGATCGAACAGGATGACGGCCGCCACCGCGTCGCGGGCGCTGCCGAGATAATGATCGGCCGGCAGCCCGCGTTGCTTTTCCCAAAGATCGAGGAAGCGCGCGCGGCAGCTGCGGTCGAGCTCCCGGTCCGCCTTCCACCATTGGTCGGGCTCGAGCCCGAACCAGAAGCCGAGGACGTCGTCCTGCCAGGCCATCAGGCGGCGATGCTCAAGCGGCGGTGCCGCCGACGGTGAGGCCCTCGATCAGGAGGGTCGGCTGGCCGACGCCCGCCGGGACCGACTGGCCGCCCTTGCCGCAGATGCCGATGCCCTCGTCCAGCGCCATATCGTTGCCGATCGCCGCCACTTTGGTGAGGACGGTGGGCCCGTCGCCGATCAGGGTCGCGCCCTTGATCGGGGCGCCGAGGCGGCCATTCTCGATCTTATAGGCTTCGGTGCAGCTGAAGACGAACTTGCCCGAGGTGATGTCGACCTGGCCGCCGCCGAAGCTTTTGGCGTAGATGCCGTTCTTCGCGCGGGCGAGGATCTCGCCAGGATCGTCATTGCCGCCGAGCATGAAGGTGTTGGTCATGCGCGGCATCGGCGCATGGGCGAAGCTTTCGCGGCGGCCGTTGCCGGTCGGCTCGACGCCCATCAGGCGGGCGTTGAGGCGGTCGTGGATATAGCCTTTGAGGATGCCGTCCTCGATCAAGGTGTTGAGCCGGGTCGGCGTGCCCTCGTCGTCGATGGTGAGCGAGCCGCGGCGGGCGCCAATCGAGCCGTCGTCGACGACGGTGACGCCGGGCGCGGCGACGCGGTCGCCGATGCGGCCGGAGAAAGCCGAGCTGCCCTTGCGGTTGAAGTCGCCCTCGAGGCCATGGCCGATCGCTTCGTGGAGGAGGACGCCGGGCCAGCCGGGGCCGAGCACCACCGTCATCTCGCCGGCCGGAGCGGCGATCGAATCGAGGTTCACCAGCGCCTGGGCGAGCGCGATGTCGACCGCGCGGTTCCAGGTCGCCGGCTCGAAAATGTCGTCATAGAGGCGCCGGCCGCCGAGGCCGTGATAACCTGTCTCGCGGCGCCCGTTGGCCTCGACCACGATCTGGACGTTGAGCCGCACCATCGGCCGCACGTCATGGGCGACGAAGCCGTCGGCACGGACAATGTCGATCACGCTCCAGCTGCCGGCGAGGCTGACCGAGACCTGCGCGACGCGCGGGTCGCGGGCGCGGGCGGCGGCGTCGATCTCCTGGCAGAGCGCGACCTTGCGCGCGAACGGCACGGCCGAGAGCGGATCGGCGTCGGTGTAAAGCGTGGCGTTGGTGCGGCGCGGCGGCGCGGCCTTGGAGGCGCTGGACGGGTCGAGCACGGTCATCGTCTCGCCGGCGCGGCGGATGGCGGCTTCGCTCAATTCGTTGGCATGGGCGAAGGCGGTGGTCTCGCCGGCCACGCCGCGCAGGCCGAAACCGGCCTGAGTGTTGAAGTCGGCATTCTTCAGCCGCCCGTCGTCGAAGCCGAAGCTCTCCGACGCGGTATATTGAAGATAGAGCTCGCCATCGTCGCAGGCGGCGAGCGCTTCGGCGGTGAGGCGCTGGGCGGCGTCGGGGCTGAGCCCGTCGGGGCGGTACAGGAAGCGGCGGGGATCGGCGAGCTTGGTCATAGCTGTCATATAGGGACCTGCCCCGCTTTCCGTCACCCTGAACTTGTTTCGGGTCATTTCTCAGCCCGCGGAGCGGCTCGAACATGGATGCTGAAACGAGTCCAGCATGACGAAGAAGGCGTCAGGCTGTCTGCTCGCCGCGGTCGGCGGGGCCGCCCCTCAGCACGAACCTCTTGTCGCAATAGCCGCATTCGACATAGCCGCTCTCGTCGATCTGCAGGAACACGCGCGGATGCCCGAGCGCCGGGTGAATCTGGCTCGCGCCGTCGCAGGCGACACGGGGCGTGTCGACATAGCTGATCTCGGGCACGAACGGGTCGTCGGTCATGGCCGCGGCCTTAGCAACCGCCAATGGCGCGCACAATGATCCCTGTCAGCGCCGCTCCGGCTCGGCTCCCGTGCCGGCAAGCTCCTGCCGCACGCGCCGCACCATGCGCCCGCGTTCCTGCCAGGCCATCATCGTGCCGTTGGTCGCGTAGAGCGCCTTCAGATAGGCGAGGTCCCATTTGGTGAGGACGGCGGCGGGGGCGATGCCCTGCTTTGGGTCGTCGAACAGGCGCAGGATCGAGCGCGGGCCGCCGGGCTTCGCGGGTGGCCGGGTGCTGGCGAGCGCGCGCATCGCGGCATAATCGGCGAGTTGGGTCAAAGTCAGCCCTTCGACCCCGGCGATGTCGAACACGACGAACGACAAAGCGAGGTCGGATCGCGTCGACTTCTGCAGCCGCGAGGATTGCATGTGCGGCATCAGATGCGCCTCGGGCCGATACCCGACGCCTTCGACGAACGGCTCGGCCACCCGGCCGTCCGCCTCGCGCCGCTCGACGATCTGCCAGGCGCGAGCCGGGGCGCCGGCGGCGAACAGCTCGGCGGTCTCCCGCCGCCGCAGATCGTGGAACAGGCGCGGGCGTTTCTTACGGAACGCAGTTACGAAGTCCCGGCCGCCGTCGGCCACGACTACCACCAGGTTCGGGCGGCATTTCGGCCCGGCAAGTTCGAGCCCCGCCGTCGCCGCGACATCGCGGATGCGGTTCATGACGGCGGCGGCATGGCCTTCCGGGAGGCCGATCGTCGCCGGACAGATGCGGGCGTGGAAGCGGGCGAGCTGATTGTCGTGGTCGCGCATGATCGAATCGATGAAATCGGAGGCGGCGCACTTGTTGTCGCGCGTTCCGGTGACGACGATCTCGGGATCGTCCTCGGCATGGCGCGGCGGTTCGGCCGAGGCCGTCCCCGCCAGCAGCAACGCCGCCTGCACGACCTTCGCTACTATTGAACGCACCGCCTGTCTCCTTCGGCCGCGATGATAAATGGCGGACGCGATGCGCGCAGCTAGCCGGCATGACCGCTGTCGAAGAGTGGACGGCCCTGGTCGAAAAGCGTCAGGCGATCGGGAGCGAAAAGGCGGCGATCCGCGCCAGCCAGGCGGCGCAGATCGCCGAGAGCAATAATGCCCGGCGGGAGAAGCCAAGAAGGGGGCGGTTACCGAACATGGCGGCGATGATGGGCGCGGAACCATGACTCGCGGCTTGAACGATCCGGTAAATGGCGGCTTCGCCATCCGCGCTTCCGGTGCCTTGCCCGAACCGCTATGCGGCGGCATGTCCAGCGCCGCCGCCATCTCGATCGACAATCTCCAGAAGACCTATGCCGGCGGCAAGCGCGCGCTCGACGGCGTCAGCCTGGACGTGCCGCGCGGCCAAATTTTCGGACTGCTCGGGCCGAACGGGGCCGGCAAGTCGACGATGATCAACATCCTCGCGGGGCTGGTAAACAAGACCGGTGGCACCGCGTCGATCTGGGGCTTCGACATCGACGAGCATCCGCGCAACGCCAAGGCCTCGATCGGCATCGTGCCGCAGGAGATATTGTTCGACCCCTTCTTCACGCCGGCCGAGACGCTGGAGATGCAGGCCGGCCTGTACGGCGTCCCAAAGGCGAAACGTCGGACGGCGGAGCTGCTGCGCGCCGTCCATCTCGAGGACAAGGCGCGGGCTTATTCCCGGACGCTGTCGGGCGGCATGAAGCGGCGGCTGCTGGTCGCCAAGGCGATGGTCCATTCGCCGCCGATCCTGGTGCTCGACGAGCCCACCGCCGGCGTCGACATCGAGCTTCGCCAGCAGCTCTGGAATTATGTGCGGGAGCTCAACAGCCGGGGCGTCACCATCGTCCTCACCACCCATTATCTGGAGGAAGCCGAGCAGCTTTGCGACCGCATCGCGATCATCAACCACGGCCGGCTGATCGCCAACGAGGCGACCCGGACTTTGGTCGGCATGGCGCTCGAAAAAGCGGTGGAAGTGACGGTGGACCGCGATCTAACCCAGGCGCCGAACGCGCCCTGCTTCGACAAGATCGAGCTGATCGGCGAGCGGACTTTGGCGATCACCTATCTCAAGAACCGCGTGAATGCCGGCGACGTCATAGACGCGCTGCAGCGCGAGGGGCTGGGCATCGTCGACGTCTCCACCCGCGAGGCTGACCTGGAGGACGTGTTCCTGAGCCTGACGCGGGCGTCGAATGCGGGATGAATTGCTAAATTCCTCCCCTGCAATTGCAGAGGAGGATTGAGTGAACCATAGCTTCGACGTCGTCGTCATCGGCTCGGGCGCTGCCGGGCTGAGCGCGGCGCTGAACCTCGCGCCGCACCTCAAGGTGGCGGTGCTGGCCAAGGGAGCGCTGTCGGGCGGCTCGACCGCCTGGGCTCAAGGCGGGATCGCCGCCGTGCTCGAGCCCGGCGACACGTTCGAAAGCCATATCGAGGACACGATCACGGCCGGCGCGGGGCTCAACCACCGCCGCGCGGTCGAATTCGTGGTCGAGAACGCGCCTGCCGCTATCGAGCGGCTGGCCGAGCTCGGCGTCCCGTTCAACCAGGGCGGATCGGAACGCTGGCACCTCACCCGCGAAGGCGGCCACAGCCATCGCCGCATCGTCCACGTCGCCGACGCCACCGGCTGGGCGGTCCAGCAGGCGCTCGAGGAAGCCGCCGCGCTCCACCCCAATATCACGCTCGTGCCGGACATGGTCGCGATCGACCTTGCCACCGGCCGCCATGCCGAGGCCAGCGCCAGCGAGAATTGCGTGTGGGGCGTCTATGCGGTCAACCGGCGGACCGGCGGCGTCGACCTGTTCACCGGCCGCGCCACCATCCTCGCCACCGGCGGCGCGAGCCGCGCCTGGCTCTATTCGACCAATCCGCGCGGCAGCACCGGCGACGGCATCGCCATGGCCTGGCGGGCGGGCTGCCGGGTTGCGAACATGGAGTTCAACCAGTTCCACCCGACCTGCCTCCACAATGTGGAGGTCAAGAATTTCCTGATCACCGAGGCGATGCGCGGCGAGGGCGGCCGGCTTACCATCCCCGGCTCCGGCCATCGCTTCATGCCGGATTTCGACCCGCGCGCGGAGCTCGCCCCCCGCGACATCGTCGCCCGCGCCATCGACCATGAGCTGAAGCGGCTCGGCATCGATTATGTCCATCTCGACATCAGCCACCGCGATCCGGATTTCGTCCGCTCGCACTTCCCGACCATCGCCGAGCGACTTGCCCAGCCCGACATCGGGATCGACATCACCCGGGAGCCGATCCCGGTCGTTCCGGCCGCCCATTATACGTGCGGCGGGGTGGTCGTGGACCTCGACGGCAAGACCGACCTCGATGGGCTTTACGCCGCCGGCGAAGTGACCATGTCGGGCCTGCACGGGGCCAACCGGCTGGCTTCGAACTCGGTGCTCGAATGCCTCGTCTTCGGGCTCGCCGCCGCCCACCGCATCAACCAGGGCTGGAGCGAGCTGCCGCCGCCGCCGCCGATCAGGCCCTGGGACGAGAGCCGCGTCACCCATTCGGACGAGGAGGTGGTCGTCCATCATAATTGGCGAGAGATACGGCGCTTCATGTGGGATTATGTCGGGATCGTCCGCACCACCAAGCGGCTCGAGCGAGCGCTCAACCGGGTCGAGCTGCTGCGCCAGGAGACCGAGGATTATTACGGCCATTTCCGGGTCACGCCCGATCTGGTCGAATTGCGCAATTTGGTCGAAGTGTCGGGCCTGATCGTTCGCTCGGCCCTCGCCCGCAAGGAGAGCCGAGGGCTCCATTATACGCTTG
>DASVRK010000145.1:0-2734 GCA_036388655.1 Allosphingosinicella sp.
GCCGGCGCGCTCCCGCCTTTTGTCGACGATGGCGAGCGGCGCGTTGTCGAGGCGCTTGGCGAGCCCGCGGGCGCGGACCACGCCGCCGACGTCCGGCGAGACGACGGTGATCGCCTCCCCTGAGAACCGCGCCTGGATGTCGGCCGACATCACCGGCGAGGCGTAAAGATTGTCGGTCGGGATATCGAAGAAGCCCTGGATCTGGCCGGCGTGGAGATCGATCGACAGCACGCGATTGGCGCCGGCGACGGTGATCAGGTTGGCGACCAGCTTGGCCGAGATCGGCGTGCGCGGCCCCGGCTTCCGGTCCTGGCGGGCATAGCCGAAATAAGGGAGCACCGCCGTGATCCGCCTGGCCGAGGCGCGCCGCAACGCGTCGATGCAGATCAGCAGCTCCATCAGATTGTCGTTGGCCGGATAGGCGGTGGACTGGACCACGAACACGTCCTCGCCGCGGACATTCTCGTTGATCTCGACGAAAATTTCCTCGTCGGCGAAGCGGCGGACGCTGGCGTCGGTGACCGGCAGCTCCAGATAGCTGGCAATCGCCTTCACCAGCGGAAGGTTGGAATTGCCCGACATCAATTTCATCGATCCGTCCCCAACCCCGTCTAGCCGATAGCGAAACCCCCTCTAAGCGCCGACGGAGCGAAGGCAAGGGCGAGCTTGGCCCCGGCAGGATCGGAGGTTCATCCCCTTCGAAGCTGTAGCCCTGCCATCGGCGCTTTCGACCATTGCAGCGGTCAGGCGATCTGCACGTCCATCCATTCGGGACCGGAGAGCGGAACAGCCTCCATGTGAAGGCTCCGGCTCGCCGTGCCCGCGCCCTGCCCGTGCTCCGGCGCAGGCGCGAAGGCGGATTGCGGCAATCGGGCGGCGGCCGCGCTGCCGCTATCGAAGCCGAGGAAATCGACCCGCGTCAGCGGCGTGCCGGCGTCGACCTGGGCGAACAATATCTGCGCCGCGCCGTTGAGGCCGTCGGCATCGTAGTAGATGTTGCCGGTGGCCGCGTCGTAGACGATCCGGTCGCTGTCGTCCTGCGCGGCGGCGCCGGCCCGGAAGGCAGCGGCGGTGAGGACGCCGCTCGGGATGCCGCCGAAGATGGCGCGGTCGAGCGCGATCATATCGTCGGTCGGCGAAAAATCGAGCAGCCGGTCGACGTTGGCTGTTGCGCTGAGGGCGGTGTCGAACAGGAACCGGTCGGTCCCCGCCCCGCCGGTCGCCAAATCGTTGCCGGCCCCGCCGCTCAGCCGGTCGTTGCCGGCCAGCCCGAACAATTGGTCGCCGCCGCCGCCGCCGGCGAGCGCGTTGACACCGGCATTGCCGGTGATCGAATTGGCGATCTCATTGCCGGTGAGGCTGATCGTCGCGGTGCCGCTATTGGCGATGGTGCTGATCGTCTCGATGTCGACGCCGTCCCGCAACGTGTAATTGGCGCGCGCGAACAGCCGGTCGGCGCCGCTCCCCTCCTCCTCGACGATCCGATCGCCCATCCGATCGACATTATAGCGGTCGTTGCCCGAACCGCCGATCAGCAGATCGGCGCCGGCGCCGCCGTCGACCAGGTCGTTGCCCGAGCCGCCCGCCAGCCGATCATTGTCGAAGCCGCCATTGAGGCTGTCATTGCCGGAGCCGCCGCTCAGATCGTCGTCGCCGGCATCGCCGCTGAGGCCATCATCGCCGGCGCCGCCGACCAGCCGGTCGTCGCCGCCCGCGCCGAACAGCAGATCGCCGCCGTCGCGCCCGTCGAGCAGATCGTCGCCGGTGCCGCCGCGGATGGTCTGGGCGGCCGCCGAGCCGACGCGCGTCACCGCCGCGGTCGGCGCGGCGCCGAAGATGACATAGGCCTGGCCGGCATCGACGCCGCCGTCATCGCCTCTCTGGGCACCGAGGAGGAGATCGGCGAAACCGTCGCCGTTAACGTCGCCCGCGGACGACACGCTTCGCCCCGCCTGGTCGTTGGAGGTCACGCCCCGGATGAGAAAGCCGTCGGCGGCGCGCAGCCCGGCCAGGTGGATCGAGTCGAACGGCTCGGCCTTGCCGTAGATCAAATAGGACTTGCCGGCGCCCGCGCCGGTATTGGTGCTCGACCCAAGGATGAAATCGGCGAAGCCGTCGGCATTGACGTCGCCCGCGGCGGCGACGCTCCAGCCGACCTGATCGCCGCCCGACGCGCCAAAGAAGGAGACGACGGCGTCGGGATCCGGCGCGGCGAGATTCAGGGTCCCGAAGCCGTCCGCTTTGCCGAACACCAGGTAAGCGGCGCCCGCATTGCCCGACGTCTCCGACGGCAGATTGGGCTGGCCGACGATCACATCGTCGAAACCGTCGCCGTTGACGTCCCCGGCGGAGGCGGCGCTCCAGCCTGCCTTTCCGAAAGCAAGGCCGCCCTCGATAAGGAACCCTTCGTCGGGATCGAGGGTAGCGAGGTCGACGTCCCCGAGCCCGGCCGACTTGCCGAAGAGAATATAAGCCTGTCCGGAATTGTCGCCCTGAGCGTCGCCATAAGCCACTCCGAGCACGATATCGTCGACGCCGTCGCCATTGACGTCGCCGGCGGAGGCAACGCTGCGGCCGACGAAGCTGGCGGCGCCCAATCCTCCGATGACGAACCCGTCTTCGGCGGCGAGGCTCGTCAGGTCGATGTCGCCGAGGCCGCTGCTCTTGCCGAAGATCACATAGGCCTCGCCCGCATTGCTGCCGCCAAACTCGCCGCCCGGGGCTCCGACGATCA
>DASVRK010000146.1:0-15007 GCA_036388655.1 Allosphingosinicella sp.
GCCCCTCCACCACCCTTCGGGTGGTCCCCCTCCCCCGGAAAACCGAGGGAGGTTACAAGTCCTCCCCGGCCTTTGCCGGGGAGGGGGACCGGCGGAGCCGGTGGAGGGGCTGCGCGAAGCGCATTCCTGCGATGAGCATCAGCACCGGCTCGATGTCGTCGACAATCTGTGCCGTCACCGCGTCCTTGAGCGCGCGCGGGGCGGCGGTCTCGTCAGGCGCCGATTTCCGCGATCAGCGCCGCCAGCCGCTGCCGCACCGGCTGGGCCGCCCTGCGGAGGCCGGCGAGCGCCGCTTCGCTTCCGTCGCCGTCGATCCCGCCCTCCGCATCCGCCGCGAGCTTCGAGAAGTGCATGAAGCCGATCATCCCGGTCTGGGAGATGAGCTTGTGAACCATCGCCCGCGCGGCCTGGTCGTCCAGGCTCCCGTCGGTCAGCGCCGCGAGGTCGCGGTCGAGACGCTCGAGATGTCCGCGGAGGCGATCGGCCGGAAGCATCTCGCGGACCTCGGCAAAGGTGTCCTCGTCGAACGCGAGCGCCGGCGGCGGCGCCGGGGCCGCCGGCGCGGCCGCCGACTCGGCGAGAATTGCCCGGATCACCCTGTGCAGCTCGGGCTGCCGGATCGGCTTGGCGACATGGCCGCTCATGCCCGCGGCCAGGAATTCGCGGACCTGCTCCGGCAACGCGTTCGCCGTCAGCGCGATGATCGGCACTTGCCCGCGCGCGCCGGCCAGCGCGCGGATGGCGCGGGTGGCGCTGAGACCGTCCATCTTCGGCATCTGGATGTCCATGAGGATGAGGTCGTAATCGCCCGACCTCGCTTTCTCGAGCGCCTGCTCGCCATCCTCGGCCATATCGACCTCGTGCCCGGCGCGGCTCAGGATCGCGCCCGCCAGCTCGCGGTTCATCGGCAGGTCTTCGGCGATCAGGATGCGGGCGCCCGCATGGCCGGTGGTCTCGGCCGCTCCGTCGTCGGCGGGCTCCAGCCGCGCCGCCCGCGGCAAGGTGATGCGGAACCAGAAATAGGAGCCCTGGCCTTCGGTGCTCATGACGCCGATCTCGCCGTCCATCAGCTCGACCAGGCGCTTGGATATGCTGAGCCCGAGGCCGGTGCCGCCATAGGTCCGGGTGACCGAAGCGTCGCCCTGCGAGAACGGCTCGAACAGGCTCTGCTGCCGGTCCTCCTTGATGCCGGTGCCGGTGTCGGTGACGCTGAACAGCAGCCGCTCGGCCTCCCCGACCTCGGCCTCCTTGCGCACCGCCAGCGACACCAAACCGGCCGCCGTGAACTTGATGGCGTTGTTGAGCAGGTTGAGCAGGATCTGGCGGAGCCGTCCTTCGTCGCCGAGATGGTATCGCGACATTTTGGGATCGACGACAAGCCTGAGCTCCAGCCCCTTCGCCTCGGCGCTGTCGCGAACGATCGAGACCGAATTGTCGACCAGCGTCTCGACCGCGAACGGCTCGGGCAGGAGCTCGATCCGCCCGGCCTCGAACTTCGAGAAATCGAGCACGTCGTTGACCACGGTCAGCAGCATCATGCCCGCGCTCTGGATGAGATCGACCTTGTGGCGCTGGCTTTCGGTAAGCTCGGGATCGTCGCGCAGCAGGTCCGAAAAGCCGATGATGCTGTTGAGCGGCGTGCGGATCTCGTGGCTCATCATGGCGAGGAAATCGCCCTTGGCGTGGGCGGCGGTTTCGGCGCGGGCGCGCTCCTCGGCCAGCTGGAGGCCCCAACTGCGCGCGGGCCGGACCAGGATCACCCAGGCGAGCGCGATCAGCAGCAGCGCCATCACGCTGGTGCCGAGATTGATGCTGAGATAGCGCCGGGTCTCGTCGCGGGTCGCGGCGACATAGGCGCGCGAACGGTCGGCAATGTCGTCCGCCGAATTGCGGTAGTTGCGGGTCAGCTGAAGATAGTCGTTGCCGGCGAGCAGCGCGCGGGCGGCCGGGCGGCGGCCGGCCACCGCCATCTCCATGGCTTGATATTCGATCTCGGCGAGCGCGCGCTGGGTGCGCTCCAGCCGGTCGAACGTGACCCGGTTCTCGGCGAGGCGGATCGCGCCCTTGAGCTGGTCGAGGTCCTTGCGCAGCGCCGCCTCCTCGGTGCCGTAGCGCTGCTGGAATTCGGCATCGCCGCTGGCGACCGCAATCCGAGCATAGACCTGCAGCAGGTCGCTGTGGCGCTGCAGCCGCTCGGCCTGGGTGAGGACGGTGATCTGGTTGCCGCCAATGTCGCGGATGCGCTGGCCGACCAGCCAGGCGGTGGCGGTCGAGGCGAGCGCGATCACCACCATCGCGAAGACGCCGAGCGCGACCGCCCGGATCGGAAAGCCGAGCTCTTCGGCCTCGTTGAAGCGGCGCCGGATCATGCCCGCTGGAACCCCTTGCGCGTCATATCGCCCCAGCCCTGCTGGCCGCGCAGATACTGCCACCAGCCGCGGACGCGCCAGAAATTGCCGATCTGCCGGTATCCGAAATTCTCGGCGATCGCGACCAAAGTCAGGATGCACAGGTCGCCGGCGCGCGGGAAGCGGCGAAGCTCGACCTCCTCGAGGATCAAGGTCGCCACGCTGACGAAGATGCCGAAGGTGAAGGTGACGGCCAGGAAGGCGAGCAGGAAATCGAGCGAGAGCAGCCCCAGACCCCACAGCAAGGGCACGAGCAGATAGCCGAGCGCTTCGACCGGAGGGCCGATCACGTCGACCACCAGCACCTGGCCGAAGCCGACGAAGCCGACGCGCCCGTAGCGCGGGTTGAAAAGCATGTATTTGTGCCTGAAGAAAGTCTCCAGCGCCCCGCGCTGCCAGCGCGCGCGCTGGCGGCCGAGCACCGCCAGGCTTTCCGGCACTTCGGTCCAGCAGACCGGCTCCGGGATGAAGTCGATCCGGTATGGCCTCCCCGCCTTTCGGAAATGCGCATGGAGCTTGATGACGAGCTCCATATCCTCGCCGACGGTGCCGTGGCTGTAGCCGCCGACCTCGACCGCCGGCTGGCGCCGGAACAGGCCGAACGCGCCCGAGATCACGGTCAGCGCCTGCATCCGCCCGAGCGCGAGCCGCGCCATCAGGAAGGCGCGCAGATATTCGACGACCTGAACGAGCGCGAGGAAGTTGCGCGGCAGGCGGATAGCGGTCACTCGTCCCGCATCGATGCGGCTGCCGTTGGCGATGCGGATGGTGCCGCCCACCGCCACCGTCCGATCGGGATCCTCGATGAAGGGCCGGACGGCGCGCAGCAAAGCGTCGGGCTCGAGTAGCGAATCGGCGTCGATCGAGCAGAAGATCGGCGCGCGCGCGACGTTGATGCCGGCGTTGAGCGCGTCGGACTTGCCGCCATTCTCCTTGTCCACGACGATCAGCCGCGGCAGCCGCGGCGTTGCATACAGGCCTCGGATCGGACGGTGAGAGACCGCATTGTCGTGGAAGCGCCGCACCGGCGCGAGGCCATATTCCTCGATCATCCGCTGCAGCGTGGTATCGCGCGAGCCGTCGTTGATCACGATCACTTCGAAATCGGGATATTGGAGCGACAATAGCGAGTTGACGCTCTCGATGATGGTCACTTCCTCATTGTAAGCCGGCGCGAGCACGGCGATGGCGGGGGCCTGGTCGGCGTAGCGGCGCCACAGGATCGAAGCCTTCGGGATCGGCGGCCGCGAGCCGAGCGCCAAGCCGGCATAGCCGAGCTGGACGATGTAAAAGGCGGTTTGCGCGAGCCCCGTCCCGATCACCACCCAGGCGATGAGCTCGGCCGCGGCCACCCCGATATCATAGCCGCCGGTCATTCGGGGCCGCTCCGTTCGGCCAGGGTCAGCGCCGCCGCGGTGCGCGCTCGATCGGGGCCGCTGCGCGCGGTTTCGACGAGCAGGCTTTGCCCTTCGGGGCCGAGATGGCTCAGCGCTTCGCCGGCCCGGAACCGCACCCACCAGTTTACGTCGTCGAGTAGCTCGGCCAGGCGGGGCGCGGTTTCGGCGAGGCCGATCTTTCCCGCCGCATGCGCCGCCGCCGCGCGCGCCGCCCAGGCTTCGCTCGCCAGGCCGCGCTCGATCGCGGGCGCCCCGGCCGGATGGCCGAAGCCGGCGAGCGCGCGCAGGTAGCGCGGTAGAGCGGGGTCTTCGGCGGGCAGGCGCAAGGCGAGTTGCGAGACGAGCGGCACGAGGCTGTAATCGGGCGAGGCCGAGAGCGCGTCGATCGCCGCCGCCTTCGCGCCGCTCGGCACCGTGGGGTCGTAGAGCAACGCCTTCAGCTCCTCCGAGCGGCTGCTGGCGATCTCGCGGAACAGCGAAACGACCAGCAGCGAATGCTCGGTCGTGCCGATGCCGAGCTGGTCGACCAGCCGCCGCGCGCTCGGCAGCCGCCCAATCGGCGCGAGCGCGAGCGCGGCGGTGAGGCGGACGTCGGGATTGGGATCGTCGAGCGCGGCTTCGAGCCGGGAGATCGAGCGGTCGTCGCCGAACTCGGAAAGCGCTTCGGCGGCCTGCTGGCGGGTACGCGCCGAACCGCTGCCGAGATGGTGGCGGAGGCGCTCCGGGACGCCGAGGCGGGTGGCATTCTCGATGAAAGCCTCGCGCTCGCGGCCGCGGACCATCTGGATGAGCTCGACCGCCAGGGTCGCGAGCAGGTCCTGCCGCTCGCGCGAGGCGAGCGCGCCGCGGCCGCCGCCGCCGCCGAGCAGTAGCGGGATCAGCCGGCGCCGCACGGCCTCGCGCCGAGTGCCGCGCCAGGTCCGGAAGGCGCGGCCGACGAGCAGACCGGCCATGATGATGAGGGCGAGCAAGGCGAGGATCAGCGAAAGCAGCCAGAGAGCCTGGAGCGCGCTCAAAAGCGGAAGCCCAGCCCGGCGCCGGCCTGCAGCCGGTCCCCGCCCCGCTCGCGATCCTCGTGCGCCAGCGACAGGCGAAGCGTCGTGCGCGCATTTATATCGTAGGAGACGCCGCCGAAGAGGCTGAACAGATCGGTGACGACGCCCTCCGAAAGATCGGGAGCGTCGGAGGCGCCGGCGAACAGCCGCAGGCGGTCGGTGGCCATGACGTCGCCGCGGCCGAGCCAGCCGGAGACATGGTCGCCATCTTCGTCGAAGACGTTGATCCAGCGGCCGGTCAGCCACACGCGCCCACCGGCCAGATACTGCTCCACGCCCGGATTGACGGTGTAGATCCGCCCTGCGGGATATTCGGCGGCGCGGGCGTCGAGGGTGAGGACCGTAGCGTTTGCGCGTCCGCCGAGCCGGAGTGAGCCGCCGGCGCCGACCTGCCATTCCGGCCGGAAATCGGCCTCGGGCGTGCCGCCGAGCGAAGCATAGGCGGTGGCGGCGTCGGAAAAACGGTGTTCCAGACGCCCTTCCAGATAGAGGTCGCTGCGGCCGAAGCGGCGTGCATATTCGGCGCCGGCGCCGATAGCGCTTCTATCGCCCACGCGGTGGCGGACCTGGAGCGAGACTTCCTTCCAGTCGGGCCGGTCGCCTTCGAGAGCGCTGTAGCTGCCGTCAATGTCCATCCGGGTCCGATATTCGGGCGCGGCGCCGCGGCGTTGGGCGAGGCGGGCGAGCGCGGCGTGGGCATCCTCATAGTCCGGCGCGAGTGCGAGCGTGCGGCGGAGCGAGGCCTCGGCTTCGTCCAGCCGCCCCGCCTGGAGCAACGCCAGGCCGAGCTGGAGGTGCGCGTCGGCATTGCCCGGCTCCGCCGCCACGGCTTCGGACAGTGCCGCCACCGCCGCCTCCGCGTCGCCGGCCAGCCGGGCGGCGACACCCCGCTCATAGGCAGATTGCTGCGCCTCGGCCGCCGTCGACAGGAGGAGCAGGAAGGCCGCCGCGGCCGGCGCCTTCACCGCGACTCGCCGTCGAGCAGGCGCCCGAGGCGCATCACGAGCTCCTCGGGAATGAACGGCTTCACCATATAATCGTCGGCGCCGAGCTGGAGGGCGGAGAGCACATCCTCCTCCTGGCGCCGCGCCGTCAGCATGATCACCGGAATAGCGGCCGTCTCGGGCCGCGCGCGAAGCCGCCTCAGCAATTCGTAGCCGTCTACCACCGGCATCATCGCGTCGAGGACCACGGCATCGGGCGGCGACATCTCGATGCTGGACAGCGCCTCCGCCCCGTCTTCCGCGACCTCCACGTCATAGCCGCGGCTGCTCAGCCGATGGCGAACGAGGTCCAGCAACAACGGGTCGTCGTCGCAAATCAGGATACGCTTACGCTCGCCGGCAGCCACAATACGCCTACTCGAAACTGGAATAGCGGACCGTTCCCGGCCCGGGGTGGAATCAATCGGCCAACGTAGATCAAGTTCCGCGCCAAGGCTCTCCCACGCCAGGATAAGCCGGCTCTGTTGCGTTGGCGCAACGTTCCCCCAGGCTCGCCGCGCCGTCCCCGATCATCCGCAATTGGCGACGAAACGCTACCTTGGAACGGCAGGCCGAGCAACGAACCCGGAATTTGCGCCACCAACGCAGGAACTTAGTTGATGAACGCCCGTTTAACCATCGCATGCCGGACGCGCCGGCTGCATCTTATGGGGGCAGCATTTGCATCGCTATTTCGCGGCACAGCGTGGTTTGATCGACCTTCGGGCGTCACATCATCGCGGGCCCGCGCGCCAGCGGTTCACCGCATTCCCCTTCTCCCATCCCCCTAACAGCCTGCTGGAGATGCGGGTCGGCCGAGAGCTTCGCCTCTAGCCGAACTTCCATCCTTCACGGTCGCTGAGCTCCGCCGGAACTTCCGGAGGCTCGCTTCGCGCCCGTCCGGCAGGCCGGCTGCCGCATAAACGAAAACAATCGTATCTTAGGAGAGAACAAGATGTGTTGGATATGCAATCCGTTGGTGAAGAACGCGCTCGCAACCGATCACTGGGCCAGTGTCATGGGGATCGAGGCGGCGCATTTTGAGGCGCTGTCAAAGGGCGAGACTGCGCTTGGGCCCGATGGCATCGGGGACAAAGGCGACGCCGTTGCTCCGGTCGCGCTGATCACCACCGACAATGTCGGCGACGACATCGGCAGCGCGGCCAGCGTTGAAGTCAATGGCGACCACATCATCAGCTCGATCGACACGGTCGGCGACCAGGATTTCTTCGCAGTCACGCTCGAGGCCGGCAAGCTCTACAATATCGGCCAATATGCGGCCGTCGCCGGTCCCAACGGCGTGCCTCTGTCCGACGCATTCATCGAGCTTTACGATGCGAACGGCAATTTGATCGTGTCCGCCGACGGCGGGGGCCCCAACACGCCATCAGGCCTCGATGCGCTGCTCTCCTTCGAAGCGCAGGAAACCGGCACCTATTACGTCAACGCCCGCTCGTTCGATAACGTGCCTGAGGACGGCACCAACGGCGACGTCGTCGGCGACTATGAGTTGTTCGTCGACGAAGTCGATCCGAACGATCCCAACGTCTACCGGCCTTATTACGAGACGGACAGCCCGCTCTACTCGCTTGATTGGGGAACGCAGGTCAACCGCGTCCACCAGACCGTGCGCAATCCCGATGGCGAGGAAGGGCCCCGGCCCACCGGCAATGAGCAGGAAGCGCCGCCGGAGAATGCCTACAACATCACCGACAAGAACGTCATCACCATCTACTTCGCCAGAGAAGGCGACGTCTTCGCCTCGGAAGATCCGACCAACCCCGGCCTGCCGCCGGTGCTCGTTTCGGCCGGAACCAAGGATTGGGAGAAGGAAGTCGTCAACACGGCGCTCGATCAGATCGAAGAAGTGGCCGACGTCGTCTACGTGGAGGTCGACAATCGGGAAGAAGCCGACTTCTTCTTCACCACTTATGCGGGCACGCCCGGACCCGGCGTCAGCCTGCTCGGCTCGATGGCCCCGCCGGATTATCCCGATGAAGGTTTGGCTCAGTTCAACTCGGGCGATTATCGCTGGACCGAGAAGAACCTGCAGCAGGGCGGATTTTCCTACGTCACCCTGGTTCACGAATTCGGCCACGGCATGGGCATGGCCCACCCGCACGACAATGGCGGCCGCTCGGGCATCATGAACGGCGTTGAGGAAGAAAGCACCTTCAATTACTCGACCGGCGATTTCAACCTCAACCAAGGCATCAACACGATGATGTCCTACGAGGACGGTTGGCAGATGTCGCCCTACGGCAATGCCCCCACCGACGCCGGCTACGGTTATCTCGGCGGCCCGATGGCCTTCGATATCGCCGTTCTCCAGGACAAGTATGGCGTTAACGAGGACCATGCGACCGGCAACAACATCTACCGGATGAAGGACGTCAACGCCGCGGGCACCTTCTACGACTCGATCTGGGATGCCGGCGGTCACGATCAGATCATCTATGATGGCGAGCGCAACTCGAAGGTCGATCTTCGCGACGCGACGCTCGAATATGAGATTGGCGGCGGCGGCTTCATCTCCTACGCGCATGGCATCTTTGGCGGCTATACGATCGCCAATTCCGTGACGATCGAGGACGCCCGCACCGGTTCCGGCAACGACCTGATCAACGGCAACGAGGTCGGCAACCGCCTGATCTCCAACGCCGGCCACGATACGGTCCGCGGCCTTGGCGGTCAGGATGCCATCTTCGGCGGTGTCGGCAACGACAAGCTGTTCGGCGGCAGCCAGAACGACAACATGTCGGGCGGCGAGGGGCTGGACTTCGTGCTCGGCCAGACCGGGAACGACCGGGTGTCGGCCGATGCGGGCAATGACGTCGCCCGCGGCGGCGACGGCAACGACCGCGTTGCCGGCGGCGAGGGCGACGATCGCATCAACGGCAACCTTGGCAACGACGTTGTCATCGGCGGCGCGGGAATCGACATGATCGCTGGCGGCGGCGATGCCGACATCTTCGTCTTCGGAGAAGGCGATAGCGGCAG
Source organism: Allosphingosinicella sp. (assembly GCA_036388655.1). GTDB lineage: Bacteria > Pseudomonadota > Alphaproteobacteria > Sphingomonadales > Sphingomonadaceae > Allosphingosinicella. The sequence goes on from DASVRK010000146.1 coordinate 8,844, forward strand.
CAGCCGGAGCACGGCGGATCACATCCTCGACTTCAGCAGCGACAATGGCGACAGCATCAATCTGGCCCAGATCGACGCCATCGCCGGAACCGCGGCCAACGACTCCTTCACCTTCATCGGCAAGGGAGCCTTTTCGGGGACCGCGGGCGAGCTGCGCTACTTCGTCAGCGACGGCGACGCGATCGTCTCGGCGGACACGGACGGGGACAAGCTCGCCGACTTCGTGCTCGTCATGGACGGCCGGAGCCAGTTGGCCGCGACCGACTTCCTGGTCTAAGCCTGACCCGATCGGCGGCGGCGCCCGGCGCCGCCGCCAACAGCCCCGGCTTCGGCCGGGGCTTTTTTTTGGGCCACTGCCAACCGGGCGAGCGGCTAGGCCGGGGTGTAGGGTGCCGCGCGGATCCAGCGGCTGCAGATCAGCTTGGTCCCCTGCGTGACGGGCAGGCCGGCATGGCCCGCATCCTTGTCGGGGCGGCCCTCATCATCGACGTTGCGGAAGACCAGGGCGTCACCGCGGCCTCCCTTGACCTTGAGCTGCGGCGTCTCGAACCAAGTCTCGCCGCCTTCATAGCCCTCGTTCAGATAGACCAGAACGGTCAGAATTCTCTGGTTCGCGAAGCCGGGAATGGCGTCGAAATGGGGGCGATATTGCTGCCCGCCCCGGTAGCGCAGCACCTGCAGCGGCTCGCCTTGGGCGACATCGGTCTGCGTGAGCCGGGCGATGCGCCGGTTGAGCGCGTGAACGGCCGGGTTCTCGAGCGGCCAGGTAAAGCCCATTCCGTCCGACGTGCGGCCAGGGTTCGGAATCTGGCGCCCGGTGGCAGGGTCCACCACCACCGACGGCGCCAGCATCGGCTCCGCGGCCGCGGTGACATAGTCGCACTCGAGGGGAGAGAAGAATTCCCGAGCGAGTTCCACCCGTGGGCACTCGCTCAGCCGCTCGCGCCGCCAAGTCCCGGCGGGCTCGCCCTCGGGGCCGAGCTCCATCGCCCCGATCACCTCGAGCTCGCGGGCCGACCGGGGATTGACCCGGGCCAACTCGCGCAGCAGCGCCAATCCGCGCGGCCAATCGGCCGCCGCGCCGACGCCGCTCGCGACGAAATTCGCGTAGATCACCGCGGCGTCCTTGCGGCCGGCTACGGCGGCGCGGCGGAGCATCTCGCGGGCGACCGCCAGGTCGCGCGGAACCGCCTCGCCGGCAAGGCTCAGCGCCCCAAGCTCGAACAAGGCCGAAGCATCGCCCGCCGCGGCACGGCGTTTCAGCTCCCCGATATGATCCGCTGCCATTGCCGTGTAATGCGCGGAGCGGCGCAAAAGGCCAAGCTGGGCTTGGCAGCCCGCGCTTTTTTTGCTTTTGGAACAAGACTATTGCCGCTAGGGTCCGCGCGGGGTTAGGCGCCGCGGGGATTCTCCTGCAAGGTCAACGGTGTGCGCTCTGATATGGGAGCCGGCGCGCTGACGCCAGCCTTGATTTTTGCTTAGGATCGGCTTTGTTGAGCATGCTCGTTTCGCTTTTCGCTCTCTCCACGGCGCTCGCCCAGGCGCAGGCGCCGTCCGGCTCCCCGCTGGCGCCGCCGCCGACGGCCATTCCGGTCTCGCCCCAGGTCCAGGACCTGCCGCAGCCGACCCGGGACCCGCTCCGCATCGACCGCAACGCCGATCCGGTGCTGGGCCTCGCCCGCAATAGCGCCCGTCCGACCGAGTTCGTCGGGCTGATTCAGCAGGCGGTCGAGCGCCATCCGGCGGTCGACGAAGCCGCCGCCGGCATCGAGGAAGCGGAGGCCGCAACCGAAGAGGCGCGGGCCGGCCGCTATCCAACCGTCGACCTCTCGCTCAATTCGCAGCGCTCGATCATCCGCAATTTCGAGGATAACGACCCCAACAATATCGTCGAGCGCGCCCGCGCCCGCGGCCGCAGCGACCTCACCCTGACGGTGCAGCAGACCCTGTTCGACGCCGGCGCGACCGAGAAGCGCATCGCCGCGGCCGGCGCCCGGCTCCGCGCCGCCAGCTTCCAGACCGAGGCGCAGGCCGACCAGATCGCGCTCCGCGCCATCGCCGCCTGGTATGATGTGTTCGCCTACCGCGCCCTGGTGGAGCTCGGCGGGGCGTTCATGGAGAACCAGCAGGAGCTGAGGAGCGCCATCGAGATCCGCATCACTCAGGGCGTCTCCGCCCCCGGCGACCTGCCGCGGGTCGAGAGCTACATCGCCTCCGCCGATGCCGACCTCGCTCGCTACCGGCGGCAGCTCGCCAATGCCGAGGCGCGCTTCGAAGAGATGTTCGGAGTGCCGGCCCCGCCGGGGCTCGGCCGGGCGCCGATCATCTCCCGCCCTTCGACCACCAAGGACGCCGCCCAATTCCTCGCCCGCTCGGCCCCTTCGGTCGAGGCGGCCGAGGCCAATGCCCGCGCCAGCCGCCAGGAGGCGCGTGCCGAGCGCGCCTCGACGCTGCCGACGATCACCGCCGGCATTGACGCCGGCAAATACGGACTTGTTGACCAAAACGACTATGACGTGCGCGGCCGCGTGACGCTGCGCCACCGTTTCTTCGGCGGGGTTGATGCCCGCGCCGACCAGGCCGAGGCGCGGGCCAATGCCGCCGAAGCCCGCGCGTCGCGCGTCCGCAACGAAGCCGAGCGCGAGGCGGCGATCGCCTGGTCGGACGTTCGCGCGCTGGAGCAGCAGCTGGCGGCGCTGGAGAATAGCTATATCGCCAGCCGCCAGTCGCGCGACGTGCTGGCCGAGCGCTTCCGCGTTGCCCGCGGGACGCTGTTCGACCTGCTCGAATCCGAAAGCGGCTATTTCAATGTCGCCGCGACCTATATTCGAACGATTACGGAGCTCGACGCGGCGCGCTATGTGCTGCTGTCGCGGACGGGGCAATTGCTGCCGGTCCTCCAGATCGAGCCCGCCCGGTTGGAGGTGCAATGAGCGACGATACAATAGTCGAGATCCCGAAGCAGCGGTTCGCGCCGTGGCTGATGGAGCCGATGAAGCGCAACAAGGGCATCTACATCAAGGTCGGCCTCGCCGCCGCCTTGATCAACATGTTCGCCTTACTGACGTCGATCTTCACGATGGTCGTCTACGACCGGGTGCTGCCGAACAACGCCACCTCCTCGCTGATCGCGCTGTCGATCGGCCTCGCGATCGTCATCGTCTTCGACTTCGCATTGAAGACCCTGCGCGCCTATTTCGTTGACGTCGCCGGCGCCCGCATCGACCGCGAGGTCGGGGAGTCGGTGTTCGCCCAATTGCTCGCCATCCGCCTCGACCAGAAGAAGGGATCGACCGGCGCCCTCGCCGGCGTGATCCGCGAGCTCGAGACGCTGCGCGACTTCTTCGCTTCGGCGACTTTGACCGCCGTGGTCGACGTGCCGTTCATCTTCGTCACCCTGGGGGTGATCGCGCTGATCGGCGGGTGGGTCGTCACCGTGCCGCTGATCATGATCCCGCTCGTGGTGCTGGTCGGATTGATCACCCAGCCCGCCATGGACCGGCTCGCCGCCCAGTCGATGGGCCAGGGACTGCTCAAGCAGACCGTGCTGGTCGAGACCATCGGCGGCCTCGAGACCGTCAAGACGTCGGGCGCCGCGCCGATCCTCACCGAACGCTGGCTCGGCGCGGTCGAGGAGCATAGCAGCACCAGCATGCGCCAGCGCCTGGTCGCCAATATCGGCGTCACCATCGCCGGCTCGGCCCAGACGATCAGCTATGCCGGCGTGGTCATCGTCGGCGTCGGCATGATCGCCGAGAATACGCTGACCATGGGCGGCCTCATCGCCTGCTCGATCCTTTCGGGCCGCGCGGTTGCGCCGCTCGGCCAGATCGCGACCCTGCTGTCGCGCATGACCGCGACGCGCACGGCCTACCGTCAGCTCAACGGACTGATGAGCACCCGGCCGGAGGGCCCCGAGGGCGAGCCGCTGGTGCTGACCCAGACGTCGGGGCGGATCGAATTCCGCAACGTCCATTTTCGCTATCCCGGCGCGCCCGAAAAGGCGCTCGAGGGCGTCACCTTCACGCTCCAGCCGGGCGAGCATGTCGCGCTGCTCGGCCGCGTCGGCTCCGGCAAGTCGACGATCGCGCGGCTGCTGCTCGGCCTCTATGAGCCCGAGGAGGGCGTGATCCTCCTCGACGGCACCGACATCCGCCAGCTCGATCCGCTCGACCTGCGCCGGAAGGTCGGCAGCGCGATGCAGGAGAGCATCCTCCTGTCCGGGTCGGTGCGCGAGAATATCGTGCTCGGCCGGCACGGCATCGGCGACGACGAGATGATCCAGGCGGCCGAGCTTTCCGGCACCCACCAGTTCATGGGCCAGATCGCCAATGGCTACGACCGCAGGCTCGCCGACCGCGGCGAGGGCCTGTCGGGCGGCCAGCGCCAGTCGATCGCCATCGCCCGCGCGCTCGCCACCAAGCCGAATGTGCTGGTGTTCGACGAGCCGACCAGCGCGATGGACCAGCAGACCGAAAGCGGGCTGCTCGACCGGCTCGACCGCGAGCTCAAGGATCGCACCTTCCTCGTCATCACCCACCGCACGCCGTTGCTGCGGCTGGTCAGCCGGGTCATCATCCTCGACCGCGGCAAGATCATCGCCGACGGGCCGCGCGATCAGATCCTGGCCAAGCTCAACCGTCCGAAGGTCGCCGCCGTATGAACCGCGAAGTCGCTCTCGAAGACTATATCAAGCGCGTCCGTCCCGCGAAGGCATCGAACATCCTGTTATGGGTGATCGCCGGTTTCGTCGTGGTCTTCGTCGTCTGGGCGGCGCTGACCGAGCTCGACCGAACCGTGCGCGGCCAGGGCCGGATCATCCCATCCTCGCAGCTCCAGGTCGTGTCCAACCTCGAGGGCGGCGTGGTCGAGGCGATTCTGGTCAAGACCGGCGACATGGTGCAGCGCGGCGCTGCGCTGGTGCGCCTCGACCAGACCTCGACCGGCGCCGAGCTCGGCAGCAACCAGGCCCAGTTCGACGCCCTGCGCGTCCGCATCGCGCGGCTCGAGGCCGAGGTCGCCGGCCGCTCTCCCAATTTTCCGCCCGCCGTCAATTCGAGCCTCGCCGAGCAGGTCGCGATCGAGCGCTCGCTCCACGCCTCGCGCATGGCCGATCTTGGCAGCCTCCTCGCCGCCGCCAATGCCCGGGTGGTCCAGGCGCAGCGCAGCGTCACCGAGGCGCAGGCGTCGCTCGCCGCCAGACAGTCCGCGGCCGGGGCCGCCCGCACCGAAGCCAACCTTATTCGCCCGCTGGTCGAGCGCGGCATCGAGCCGCGCCTGTCGCTGATTCAGGCCGAGAACCAGGCCGCCGTTTCCGCCGCCGAGGCCGCTGCCGCCTCGGCCGCGGTGAACCGCGCGCAATCTTCGGTGGCCGAAGCCCAGGCCACACTCGCCCAGCAGCGCCAGGATTGGCGCGCCCGCGCCTCGCAGGAGCTCGCTTCGGCCCAGGCCGAGATGGTCGCGCTGCGCCGCTCGCTGCCCGCATTGTCGGCGCGGGTCGAGCGGACCGTGGTGCGTTCGCCGCTCGCCGGCCGCGTCAATCGGGTGCTCGTCACCACCGTCGGCGGCACCATCGCCCCCGGCGGCCCGATCGCCGAGATCGTCCCGAGCGAGGATGCGCTCCTCGTCGAGGTCCAGGTCCGCCCCGCCGACATCGCCTGGGTGCGGATGGACCAGAATGCGAAGATCAATATCACCGCCTACGATTCGTCCGTCTACGGGGCGCTCGACGGCAAGGTGGTGGCGATCTCGCCCGATGCGACCTTGAACGAGCGCACCGGCGAGACCTTCTACACAGTTCGGGTGGCGACCACCGACGAGCTGTTCGACAAGAGCGGCAAAGAGCTCGAGATCGGGTCGGGCATGGTCGCCGACATCAGCCTGCTCGGCGACAAGCGCACCGTGCTGAGCTACATCCTGAGCCCCTTCACCCGCCTCAGCGAGACTGCCCTCCGCGAGGAGTGATCCGGCCGGCCGTCGCGGCGGCCCGGGCCTGCCGCGTCGGCGGTCGGTTTGGGCTACCGCCGCAGCCAGCGAACTCCGCGAGGGGCGGTCCGGCCGGCCCGCTGCGGTGTACAAGGCCAGCTCCGATGTCGACCCGGGCGGCCGGTGCCATGAACCTGCGCGCGCTTGGATGCCGCTGCTGTCGTGCCGCTATGCGGATC
>DASVRK010000147.1:0-2620 GCA_036388655.1 Allosphingosinicella sp.
CGTCGCCCAGACCCAGGCGGTGCTCGCCCGCGAGCTTTCGGGCGGCAGCGACGAGGCCGCCCGGCTGTTCCGCCAGTCGGTGAACCTCACCCGCGACATCGAACGCGCCCGGGTCGAAATCAGCCGCCTTTCGGCTGCCGCCCAGCCCAGCGCCGCCGACGCCGTCCGCCTCGCCGAACTTCGTCCGCAGCTCGCGACGATGGAGCGCGACCAGGCGGCGACCCAGTCCAAGCTCGCCGCCTTTCCCCGCTACCGCGTGCTTTCCGGCGGAGCGATGAGCCTGACCGAGCTGCAGAAGGTGCTGCGTGAGGGCGAGGCCTATTACAAGATGACCATGGCCGGCGACGAAGGCTATGCGATCTTCGCCACCCGCCATTCCGCCCGCGGCTACCGGATCGGCGCCCGCGCCGCGGAGCTCGAGCAGCAGGTCGACGCCCTCCGCGCCACCATCGCCAAGGTCGAGAACGGCCAGCTCGTCACCTACCCGTTCGACGTCCAGCTCGCCCACAAGCTTTACGGCCAGCTGTTCCAGCCGGTCGAGGCCGAGCTCGCGGCCGTCCGGCACCTCATCTTCGAGCCCGATGGCGCGATGCTCAGGCTCCCGCCCAACCTGCTCGTCACCGACCATGCCGGCGTCCAGGCCTATCTCGCCAAGGCCAATCGGCCGACCGACGACGGCTTCGACTTCACCGATATCGCATGGCTGGGCGCCGGCCGCGACGTCAGCACCGCGGTCTCGGCCCGTTCGTTCCGCGACGTCCGCAATGTCGCCCCGTCGGCCGCGAGGAACGACTATATCGGCTTCGGCGAGAATGCTCCGCCCGCCGGGGTGGTGCGCACCGCCGGCGGCGTGCGCGGGCTCTCCGACGCGGGCGCCGGCTGCTCCTGGTCGCTCAACGCCTGGGGAAGCCCGATCTCGTCGGCCGAGCTGGTCACCGCCAGCCGGACTCTCGGCGGCGGCGCCGACACCCAGATCGTCACCGGCCAGGCCTTCACCGACACCGCCATCAAGGAACGCGACGACCTTTCGCAATATCGGATCATGCATTTCGCCACCCACGGCCTCGTCACCGCGCCGCGGCCCGAATGCCCCGCTCGCCCGGCGCTGATGACCTCGTTCGGCGAGCAGGGATCGGACGGCCTTTTGACCTTCGCCGAGATTTTCGACCTCAAGCTCGACGCCGACCTCGTCATCCTCTCGGCCTGCGACACCGCCGGCAAGGCGAGCGTCGCCGCGACTCGCGAGGCCGGCCTCACCACCGGCGGCGATTTCGCGCTCGACGGGCTGGTGCGTGCCTTCGTCGGCGCCGGCGGGCGCTCGGTGATCGCCAGCCATTGGCCGGTCCCGGACGATTATGACGCGACCAACCGGCTGATTTCCGGCCTCTTCACCGCGCGGCCTGGCACGTCGACCGCAACCGCCATGCGCAATGCCCAGTCGGCGTTGATGCGGCAGCGCGAAACCTCGCATCCTTATTACTGGTCGGGCTTCGCCATTATCGGCGACGGCGCCGCGCCGGTGATCCCGGCCGCCGAAGGCTCGCGTCAGGCTCTATCCCGCTGAAAAAATATGAGATAAAGGCGTCGCCCGGGCGCGGCACTTTTTTGGCCAAAGATCGTTTCGCCTCGGTAATGGGGGCGGGTTGTTGAACAAAGCTGGCTTGATCGCTGCACTTCTAGCCGGGAGTTCGCTCGCTTCCGCCGCCGTGGCGCAGACCGAAAGCCAGCCCAGCGACGCCGGCGAGGCCGCTGCCAATCCAGGCGCGCCGATCGTCTCGGACCGCGATTTCGAAGCCCAGCTGCCGCCGATCGATCCGGCGCTGAACGGGCCGCTCGAGCCGATCGAAAGCTTCGACATGCCCGCCGCTCCGGCGGCCGAGGCCGGCCAGAGCGCGCCCGGCGAGACCATCGCGGACGCCCCGCTCCCCGATGCCGCGCTGACCGAGCCGCTGCCGCCGATCGCCACCTTCGACGTCACCACGCCTCCCCCCACCGCCGGCGATGCCGAGCCGCCGCCGGTGCGCTACACCCTCGCCATCGAGGGGCTGGAGGCGGTCGGCCTCGAAGGCCGCTTCCGCGAACTGTCCGCGCTCGAGGATGCCGACGGCGAGGCGGCCAACGGCGCGATGATCGCCGCCCGGGCGCGTGAGGACGAGACGCTCGCCGTGCGGCTGCTCCGCTCCGAAGGTTATTATGACGCCGCCGCCCTCGCCACGACCGAGCAGATCCCGGAGCAGCCGGGGCAGCTGCGCGTCACCCTCACCGCCGTTCCCGGCCAGCGCTACGCTTTCGGCGCGATCGACCTGCCCGGCGCGGCGACGGTGCCGCCGGGCCTCGCCCGGGAGGCGCTGACGCTCGAGCCGGGCAAGCCGATCGTCGCCGCCGAGGTCGAAGGCGCCGAGGCGAACGTGCTGCTGCGCCTGCCCGAGCAGGGCTATCCGTTCGCCTCGGTCGGCCAGCGCGACATATTGCTCGATCCCGCCACCGCGCTTGGCGACTACACGCTGCCCGTCGAGCCCGGCATTCGCGCGCGCTTCGGCGGCTACACCACCGAGGGCGACCTCGCCTTCGACGCCGAACATGTCGGCGTGCTCGCCCGCTTCGACCGCGGCGAGCTCTT
>DASVRK010000148.1:0-1662 GCA_036388655.1 Allosphingosinicella sp.
CCTTCGACGTCGTCGCCGGGCAGACCTACATGGTCTCGATGCGCGGCACCGGCACCGACCCGCTCGTCGACAGCTATTTGACGCTGCGCAACCAGAACCAGGGCGTCGTGACGATCGACGACGACGGCGGGGTGCGGACCAACTCGCTGATCACCTTCACCGCGAACCGCACCGGCCAGTGGCGGGTCAGCGCCGAGGGCTTCCCCGGCGACGGCGGCACCGGCGAATATCGGATCGACTTCCGCAAGGCCGGCACCGACGCCGTCCCGGGCGGGACCCACAGCAATGTCGCGCTGGCGCCCAATGCGACGACGCTCGGCTTCATCGAGACTTCGGGCGACATCGACGTCTACAAGATCGAGCTCGAAGCGGGCCTTTTCTACACGTTCGAGCTGGCCGGCGGCGCCGACCAGGAGACCGACGCCGCGGCCATGCCGGCGGGCGAGCTCGACACCATCATCGGCCTTCTCGACGCCCAGGGGCGCGAGGGCGCGTCCAACGACGACCTCAGCTTTCCTTACGATATCAGCTCCGGCGTCGGCTTCGGCCCGACCAAGAGCGGCACTTATTATGTGCAGGTCGAGGCCTATCCCGGCGAGACCGGCGGCTACGCGCTGGAGGTCCAGGAGATCGATGTCGCCGGGCTCGACCCGCTCGATTCGATCGATTGGGGGACCCAGGTCGCGTCCAACCACGTCACCGTCTATTTCGCGGCCGCCGGCGAGCGGTTCGGCGGCATGACCTCGAACGGCTGGACCAATTACCAGAAGGGCCGCGCGATGGCGGCGCTCGAGGAATATGCCGAAGTCTCCGGCCTCACCTTCTCGGTCGCGACCAGCCGCAACGGCGCGACCTTCAAGCTCGTCACGACCGAATCCGCCGAATATCTCGGCATCTTCACGCCGCCGGGCGAGACCGGGGCGGGGGTCGGCGCCTTTGCCGTCAACGGCGAGGGCTGGGACAATGTCGGCGGCCTCGCCCAGGGCGGCTTCGGCTTCGTCACCCTGCTCCACGAATTCGGCCACGGCCTCGGGCTCGCTCACCCGCATGACGACGGCGGCACGTCGACGATCATGCCGGGCGTCGCCGGCCCGTTCGGCAGCCTCGGGCCATACGACCTCAACCAGGGCGTCTATACGACGGTGTCCTACAATGACGGCTGGGCCAAGCATCCCGACGCGGTCGACGGCGCCCCGCCCGGCTTCCCCACGACCTATGGCTGGCAGGGCGGCCCCTCCGCGCTCGACATCGCGGTGATCCAGCAGAAATACGGGGCGAATACCGGGCATAACAGCGGCAACGACGTCTACACCTTGCCGACCGCGAACCGGGGCGGGACCTTCTTCACGACGATTTGGGACGGCGGCGGCGACGACAAGATGCAATATAGCGGCCTGGCCGCCGCGACGATCGACCTCACCGCCGCCACGCTGGATTTCTCGCCCACCGGAGGCGGCGTCGTGTCCTATGCCGACGGCATATTCGGCGGTTTCACCATCGCCCACGGGGTGGTCATCGAAAATGCCAGGGGCGGCCGCGGCGCCGACACGCTGGTCGGCAACGCGGCCGCCAACATACTCGACGGCGGCGCGGGCGCCGATACGATGACCGGCGGCGCGGGCGACGACCGCTTCGTGGTCGACAATATCGGCGATATTGTCA
>DASVRK010000149.1:0-2853 GCA_036388655.1 Allosphingosinicella sp.
GTATATGTTGGCTTTGACCCTTATTCTAGCCGCGCTGGCACCCACTGCACAGGCGCAAGCAGCTCTCCCCAAGTGGGTTCCGGGCGTGCACGTCAGCGAAGACAGTGTGCGTATAGTCCATGATATACCGGTCGTGACCAATCAGCGAACGCGGCAGGTGATACTGGACTTACTTCATGATTTCCATCGACTCGGCGATTCCCAATTCAAGAAAAAATACTCCAACCTTAAACTGGTAGACGTAGTCGCCAAAAAAGTTCGCGATACGACAGACGTGAAGCTACGTGAGGCGGCGAGATCCGACGTTGCATCGGATTTGAAGGGATGCGCAGGTCTGTTTCTTGGCGATATGGGCAAATCGAACGACAGCGCAGAGCAGTTTTTGTTCTTGAACTTCGATTGCGGATCACATCAGCGATATTTCGGCCTTACATTGACGAGCGAGCGGCCAACCTCGCTCTATATGCATCACGATTATCTTGTATCAGTCCATACTGGTCCTCCACGGCTATAGTGAAGCGTCGGGAACGTCGCCCAAGTCGGCAAGCTCCCCGATCGCGCCAAGCGAAGCGCTGCGCCACGGATTCGCCGGCGGGGCGGCGATTAGAGGCTAGGGACGCGCCGGCGGCCACCCAGCCCGGCCGGACGTTGCGGGTGGATCTGGCAGCGCTTAGTCTGACACTCATGTTCACCGACGAAATCATCGCTGTGATCGCAGGGGCGATCAAATCGGAAATCGCTCATCCGCTAGGCGCGATGCGGCACCTGCCCGTGCCCGAGGAGGAGGTCGCCCTCACGATCCTCAACGCGCTCGATGAAGCCGGCTTCCAGGTGATCGTCCGAGAGCAACAGCCGTCCGGCTAGGGTCCGCAATCGCTCCGAAGCAAGCTTTCGGGAGGTGCATCGAGCAGATATCGACCCTGGTGAGATCGAGACAGGTGCCGAACATGCACTCAAGGCATTCCTCAATCGGCCGGCCGGGGCGGAGCAGCAGCGGGTTTTGCGAGATATTTGTCGAACCAGGCCAGCGCCTCGGCGAGGACGCTGCGGACGTTGGCGGGGGATGTGGCGAGCGCGTGGTTCTCGCCCCAATAGCGTAGGAGCCGCGCGGTCTTGCCCTGGCGGTGGAGCGCCGCGAACAGGGCCTCGGACTGGGCGAGGCTTCCGCGCACGTCGAACTCGCCGTGGGCGATGAGGAGCGGCGTCTCGATCCGGTCGGCATGGCTGAGCGGCGAGCCGCGCCAATAGAGCCAGCGATCCTCATAAGGCGGCACGGCGAGGCCGGCGTTCCCGGCTTCGGCTATGGCGGGGTTGCTCGATTTTTCGTGCTCGATGCCGGGATAGAAGCGCGCGGTCGGATCGAACGCATAATGGAAGGCGGTCAAATCGCTCATGCCGGCCAGCGCGACGCCGGCCTTGAACCGGTCGGTCTGGGTCGCCAGCCCCATCACCGCGAAGCCGCCATAGCTCTGCCCCATGACGCCGACCCGCGCCCCGTCGGCGATGCCGAGCTCGACCAGCCGGTCGACGGCCGGAAGCACGCTCTTCGTGAGTTCGGTGAGATGCGTGTTCCTGCCGCTGCGCTCCAGCGGGATCGAAGGGACGAGCACGACATAGCCGCGGGCCGCATAGAGCTGCAGATTGTAGAGGCCCGGCATGGAGGGATCGAGCCAATAATCGTCGAGCCCGCTGACCTGGTGGCCGCCATAGACCCAGGTCACGACCGGATAGCGCCGCCCGGCCCGGTATCCGGGCGGCAGGATGACCGCGCCCTTGAGCGCGCGGCCGTCGGCGATGCGATAGTCGATCAGCCGGGTTTCGCCCCAGCTGACATTGGCGAGGTGGCCGTTGAGGGCGAGCAGGTCGCGCTTGCGCCCGCCGGCCAAAGATGCCTCGCGCAAGAACAGCCCGCGCCGGGTCGGCTCGCGCCAGATGACGGTGGCGCGAGCGGCATCGACGTGGAGGATTTCGGCGCCGGCCGGGAGGGTGAGCGGCCGGGTAGCGGCGGCGCCGGGTGCGAGCGGCAGCAAGCGCAGCGTCTGGACGCCGGCGGCTCCGCGCTCGGCGACCACGATCGGGCCGGCGGGCCCGAGCGCGCCTTCCTGCTGTAGGATGCGGGCGCCTGCCGGTAGCGGCGCGCCGGCCACCGGAACGAGCGTGCCGGTCGAGGGGTCGAGCCGCACCAGCCGCTCCCCCGCTATGCCGACCAGTTCGCCAGTGGCGAGCCTGTGGAAGGCCGAGAGCGGATGAGCTTCGCCGCCGGGCAGCGGGGTTGCGCGGCCGCCGGCCTCGGCGAGCCACCAGCCGGCGCGGCCGTCGGCGCCGCGCGTGGCCCGGACCAGGAGCCGCCGGCCGTCGAGCCAGATCGAGGCTGAGTCGCGCGGAAAGCTCGTGTTGGTCGAGGCGTCGCCGACCGAGGCGATTTCGGGCCCGACCCGCTCGACCGCGAGGCCGTCGGCGGAGGCGGCGTAAAGCGGCGCCGACGGATCGGCCGGGCCGCGGCGGGCGCGCAGCGCAACCCGGCCGCCGTCGGGCGACCAATCGAGCAGATCGAGCGGGTAGCGCGCCTCCGCCGGCATGGCCGCCCAGCGGAGGGCTTTATTGCCGCCGAGGTCCACGAAGCCGAGCCGGCGCTCGACGAGCCAGCCATCGTCGAGCCGGGTGATCGGCCTGCCGGCCGCCGGCGGGATCATCGCCGTCGTCGCCATGATGGCGAGCCGATCGCGGTCGGGCGCGACCCGGACTGACAATTCGCCGGCGAACGGGTAGAGCGGCACCGCCGCCACGGTGTCGGCGCGGCCGCTCGCGGTGTCGAAGGTTTTCAGGATCGCGCGCGCCTGCGTCTCGTCCATC
>DASVRK010000150.1:0-1710 GCA_036388655.1 Allosphingosinicella sp.
CGGGGTCGCGATGATGCGGGAGGCGGGCGTGCCTAGCGCAGCTTCGCCGCCTCGGCCTTGCAATCGTAGGGCAGGCCCGGGCGGGAGCAGAAATCCGGCCAGCGCCCGCTGTCGCGCCAATATTGGACCAGGCCGAAACGCTGGGCGACCGCCATGAAGCGCGGGTCCGCGTGCAAGGCTTCGAAGGGCGGCCGGAACAAGGCTCCCACGACGTCCGGCGCGATGCGGGGATCGGCGGAAAGCAGCGCGCGGATCGCCTCCTCGCCGCGCCCGAACTGGGCCAGCGCCTGTGCATAATCGTCCAAAGTGCCGCGATCGCGTTCGAAGGCTTCGCGGGCATCGGCCAGCGCCCGCTCCACCTTTGCCGGCGATGCGTCGATGCGCGCCTCGATAAAGCTTTTCTGGGCCGCGGTCGGCGGGAAGTTCAGGCCGCCCGCCTCGAGGATCCGCCACGCCTCCCCGGCATCGCCGTAGCCATACTCCAGGACGAAGCGGGAATAGACGAGATCGGTGGCGCCAGGCCACAGCCGCTCCGCCTCGCGAAGCGCGTTCCGCGCCGCGCCGGTCGCGCCGGAATCCATCAGGCGATGGATCAGCGCCTTGCGCGCGAACGGAGACAGCGGCTCGACGCCCACCGCCCGCCGGGCATCGTCGACCGCCTCGCGCATGCGGCCGACCTGGACCAATCCCAGCGAGCGCATGCCAAGCGCCTCCGCGTGATCGGGGTTCTTCGCGACGGCTTCATCGCTGAACCGCAACCAGCCGGCGATCGGCCGGCGAGGCTGGAGCCAGCCTTCGGCGAGCAAGGCTTCCGCCATGTCCGGATCGAGCTTGCGGGCCGCGGCGATACTGGCCTCGATCTCCCGGCGCAGCGCCGGATCGTTGAGGCCCGCGCCGCGAAAGGCCTGGATCTGGGCGAGCAGCAGCTTGGCCCAGCCGCCGGCGAAGGCCGGGGCCTGCTCGGTGACCTTCCTGAACGTCGCGACCGCGATTGCGGAATCCTGCTGCACGAGCAGATCGGCAAGGTCCGCGCAGCCGTTGAGATAGAGTCTGAGGGTCGGCAACGCGATCGGCTCGTGCAAAGGCGAAAGCGCCTCGGTCGCGCAGCCCAGCACCCGCGCGGCGGAATAAGCGATCTGCTGGCGAAGGTCGGTCCGGTTGCCGCCGGGCTGCACGACCTCGCGCGACCAGAGCAAAGTGTCCCCGCGATTGTCGACCAGCGAGAGGTTCGCCCGCAAGTCGCCTTCGCCGCCCACGCTCTCGACCTTGAAGATGAGGTCGGCCCTGGTGCCGGACTCCGGCTCGACCAGCTCCAGCGCATCGGCCTTGGTCGCCTGGAGACTGCCGAGCTGCACGAGTAGGTTCCTCGCCAAAGCCTGCGCCTCAGCGCCGCCCCCGCCGGCAACGACCGTGACGGACGGGGGAGACGCCGCCGCGCTCCACGGCCGCCACAGGACCAACGCCAGCAGCGCCAGCGCCGCCACCGCCAGGGCGATCGGGACAGGCCGGAGAAGCGAGCGACGGCTGCCCGGCGTATCCGCCGGCGCTTCCTCCATAGGCAGCGCGGCAAGTTGCTCAGCGCTCAACTGATAGACTTCGATCGGCTCGTCGATATTCTTGAGCTGCTGCTTGCCGATGCTCTCGAACGGCAGCCCCAGCCGGCGCAGATCGTCATAGGCGCGGCCTGAGACGCAGATGCCGCCGACCGGG